>JAHDDQ010000074.1:1096-16543 GCA_020629275.1 Tenacibaculum sp.
CATACTAAAAAGAATATTTTAAAGTTAAACCTATATTAGGAGAGCTTTCAGTGATATTTCTATCTGGAATTGCATACGGAGCTATCGATAAGTCATCTGTTGTATCAAATTGAAGTAAATGGGCAGTAACGCTGGCTTCTACAATTTGTAAAACGTAAATAAGAACCGTGGTTAATAAAGATAAGTCTCTATTTTGACGCAATTGTTTTTGAGCACTCTCTAAACCAGCATCAGAAATTAGAATAGATCCGTCCAGGTTCGTAAACTCGTCAGACAATCCTGCTTTTCTTCTCTTAAAAGCTGTTCTAAAGCGATCGTACTCATTACTATTATCAATGTAGAAATATACGCTGGCAGCCATTCCTCCATAAATGAGTGGAAGCTGCCACCAATATCGATTATTATATATTTGTCCTGCTCCAGGAAAAACAGCCGAATAAAAAGCCGCTTTTGATGGAGACAAAGGATTGTATTTTACAGGAGAAATTCTTAATTGCTGAATTTCTTTAACCTTAACAGTATCTTTGTCTTTTTGAGCATTGATAATTGATACTGTAAAGAAAAATACCAAAAATATATAGTTATATAGTTTCAATTATTTTAATAATTTTTTTATTCTGTTAAAGTCTTCAATAGAATCAAATGGAATTGAAATCTTTCCCTTTCCTTTGTCATTTACAGCCACATCTACTTTGGCATCAAAGAAATCATGAAATCCTTTTATACTACTCGAAATAGCTACGGGTAGAGGTTTCTTTTTGGTAATAGGTTTAGCGTCATCTCCATTTTTGTATGCTCTAACTAAATCTTCAGTTTGCCTAACAGACAATTTATCGCGTACAATTTTCTCGTAAATATTTAATTGCTCTAATTCGCTATCAATATTAATAAGTGCTCTACCATGCCCCATAGAAATAAAACCGTCGCGCATACCAGTTTGTATAATAGGATCTAATTTTAATAAGCGTAAATAATTTGTTACCGTAGAACGTTTTTTACCGACTCTAGTACTTAATTCTTCTTGTGTTAATTTGATTTCGTCAATCAAACGTTGGTAAGAAAGAGCAACTTCAATTGGATCAAGATTTTTTCTTTGAATATTTTCAACCAATGCCATTTCTAGCATTTCTTGATCATTTGCAATACGTATGTAAGCTGGTACTTTTGTATTACCTATTAATTTAGAAGCTCTAAATCTACGTTCTCCAGAAACCAACTGAAATTTATCTTCTGCTAATTTCCGAACGGTAATTGGTTGTATAACACCAAGTTCTTTTATCGAGCTAGCTAATTCACGCAAAGCTTCTTCATCAAAGTAAGTCCTTGGTTGATATGGATTTACTTCTATTAAATTTAAGTCAATTTCAACAATACTACCTACAACCTTATCAGCATTTTTATCTGATGCTGAATTTACATCTGCTGTTTCTTTTAACAAAGCCGATAATCCTCTTCCTAAAGCTTGCTTCTTTGTTGCTTTTGCCATTTTATATTTAGTTCTTGTTTATAATTTCATTCGCTAAGTTAATATAATTAACAGCTCCCTTACTAGTTGCGTCATAAGAAATTATGCTCTCACCATAACTTGGTGCTTCGCTTAAACGTATGTTTCTATGGACGATAGTTTCAAAAACCATGGAACTGAAATGCTTTCTAACTTCATCAACTACTTGGTTTGAAAGCCTCAAGCGCGCATCGTACATAGTTAATAGTAAACCTTCAATTTCTAATTCTTGATTATGGATTTTTTGAACACTTTTAATAGTGTTTAGTAATTTACCCAAACCTTCTAAAGCAAAATATTCACATTGAATAGGTATAATTACAGCATTTGATGCCACTAAAGAGTTTAACGTAATTAATCCTAGAGAAGGAGCGCAATCTATTAAAATAAAATCGTACTCATCTTCAAGTTCAGCTAATGCTTTTTTTAGCATATACTCACGCTCAACCTTATCAACAAGTTCTATTTCGATAGCTACTAAATCAATATGAGCAGGTATTAAATCAACATTAGGAGAGTCAGTACTAACGATAGCTTGTTTTACAGATGCAGTATGTTCTAATACTTGGTAAGTTCCATTTTCTACAGTTTCAACATCAATACCTAAACCAGACGTAGCATTTGCTTGAGGATCAGCATCAATTAATAAAACTTTTTTTTCTAAAACTCCTAAGGCGGCAGCTAAATTTACAGATGTAGTTGTTTTACCTACACCACCTTTTTGATTTGCTATTGCAATGATTTTACCCATACGATTTATGTATTTACAGAACGTAAAAATACAATTATTTATGACTTATTAAAGTCAAAAATTATAACAAAAAAAGTTAAGAAAGTAACAATGTTAGTTTCCTGTTTTTTTTTAAGGTTTTTTCCTGTGTTTTAAATAGGAGTAACCATGAATAAATAAGGCAATCTCAAAACTATGTTTGTACCGTTGTTAAAAATAAATAGGCAATTGTTAAAAAAAGGCTTGATCATCCTTAAAAAATGCGGAAACCGAAAAGCAAGAGAGTAGGTATTATAAACAAAATGAACTAAAGAACAATCATGAAAAAACTTTTAATGATAGCAATAGCAATTTCGATATTTGCTAGCTGTAAACAAGAAGAAATTATATCAGACACTACAGATAATCAAATAGCTGAAGTTGCTTATTCAAGAAATGAAGACAAAGGAATACTTAGCTTTGGTAGTGCAGAAGAATTACAAGTGTTCATAAAGGAACATCAGACTACAGATTTATTAGATGTGGCAAGAGAGTTTGCTGAAGAGAGAAGGTATATCCCGTTATTATTGGTGTATAACTCAACAACGGAAGAGGCTAAGGAATTAGGGTTAACAGAAGAAGAATTACCAAAAGTAGCTTCAGAAGATGATATGTTATTGTTTCTATTGAACGAGAATGGTGAAATAGGGATTGAGGATAAAATCTACAGAATTGATGGGGATTTTGTTTACACCTACACTAGAGGTTCATCTAAAGATATCACGATTTTTCAAAATAAATATAAGGAAAAAGGGATTAAAATTTCTAGAGGGAAAACAATTGAGTTTAGCGAAAATTTAACGGTATACATGCACAATAATGTTCAGTCTAAAGAAGAGGCTTCTTTAATTTCTGGAAGGAATAAAGGTTTTGAGCATTTTGATAATGACCACAGAATGAGAGCTAAACAATTTAATGGATATTGGAAGTTTTACAGTTCAATAGGAGCTAAAACAACTGTACAAGAAAAGAAAAGATTCCTATGGTGGAATTGGTGGAAAAATATTAAAGGATACAATAGGTTACAAACTGATGTAAATTACAGAGTAGAGTATGTAGGTGATAAATACTATTATTACTATCAAGATAAAGCTGAATTTCACGAAAATTATGCTAATAATTTAGAAGTGTTTTTTGAATACTCTGTAGGTTTTCCTAGTGCACCATTTAAATATACACCAATAAGCGGTAAGACAATACATTGGGCGCATTGGTATGGTGGTGGAGCAGGATCTAAAAATACAGTGTCAAAAACGTTGTATTACTAGTTCGAATATTTTTTTAATTTTTTGAAAGCCAGAATTATTTATAATTCTGGTTTTTTTATTGTTTAATGATAAGTCTTACTGCTAATAAATACGTTAATCTTTTAGTGCAACCAGATGATGTGATAAAAAATAAAGTGTAGTTCTTAACTATATTTCCATACATCTTTTCTCCCTTGTCAAAAAAGGATTAACATTTGTGTTTCTTATTCCGAACAGGTTAATTTTATAATACCAGAATATAAAATAACCAAAATAATTATGTGTGAAGTTTAGTCAACTTTAAAAGAAACACGTTAACTGAAAAGCGAGAGAGTAGGTATCGAAAAATCAAATGAAAGTATAAGCTAAAAATAAGAAAGAAGCACTTTAAGTGCTTCTTTCTTATTTTTTATGTATGAAATATATTTTACCCGTTTAACATTACAGGCATAACTAACATAGTAATGTGTTCACCATCTTCAGTGCCGTCTATAGGAGTTAAAATACCAGCTCTATTTGGTAAGCTCATTTCTACTTGAACATCGTTTGCATTTAAATTATTCAGCATCTCACTTAAAAAACGAGAATTAAAACCAATTTGCATGTCATCACCTTGATACTCACAGTTCAAACGCTCATCAGCTTTGTTTGCATAATCTAAATCTTCCGCAGAAATATTCAATTCAGTTCCTGCCATTTTCAAGCGAATTTGATGTGTTGTTTTACTAGAGAATATTGAAACACGACGGACAGAGTTTAAAAAAGAAGCTCTATCTACAGTTAATTTATTTGGATTTTCTTTAGGAATTACAGCTTCATAATTTGGGTATTTTCCATCAATCAATCGACATACTAAAACAATATTATCAAAAGTAAACTTAGCATTTGTATCGTTATATTCAATTTCAACATTATCCTCAGCTGCTCCTAAAATACTTTTTAAAATATTTAGTGGCTTTTTTGGCATAATGAATTCAGCAGTTTTGTCTGCAGAAACATCAGTTCTTGTATATTTTACTAACTTATGAGCATCAGTAGCTACGAAAGTTAATTCTTTAGAACTAAATTGGAAAAATACACCACTCATTACTGGTCTTAAATCGTCATTACCGGCTGCAAAAATTGTTTTCGATATTGCAGAAGAAAGTATATGAGCAGGAATAGCTGTATTAGAAGGTGATGGTAATTCAATGGCTTTTGGAAATTCCTCACCATTGTAAAAAGCCATGTCATATTTCCCTTGTTCAGAGCTAATTTCTATGGTGTTTTCTCCTTCAGTTTTAAAAGTTAAAGGCTGATCGGGGAATGTTTTTAGCGTATCTAATAGTAAACGAGCATTTATAGCTATTGAACCTGTATCGGTACTTTCAACATTTACCAAAGCACTCATTGTAGTTTCTAAATCAGAAGCAGATGCCTTTAATTGATTTTCAGAAAGTTCCAATAAGAAGTTATCTAAGATAGGAAGCGTATTGTTACTATTAATTACACCACCTAAAACTTGTAGTTGTTTTAATAAATGTGAGCTAGATACTATAAATTTCATTTGGTTTCATTAAAAATTTAGATTATACAAAGATATTCTATTCCATTAATTTTAAAAATTAATTTATCAACACTTTTATAAGTATTGTTGATTAGTTAAACTGATAGTTCAAAAGAATACTCCCATAGAAGTTACTATTAGGAACGAGATCGTTATCTAATTTCCTGGTATGATGTGTTACTGAAAAACCAAAATTAAATCGGTTAGCAGTAAACTGTAGTCCAGCAGTAGTTGTTAAAACAAAAGGTTTAATATCGTAGGTAACAGTATTGTTATCATGTAAAAAACTTCCCTGAATAGTTGCATCATAAAGGGTGTAGCGCAACATAGGGTTTATAAAGAAAAAGAACTCACTATTATTATAACTCTTATTATTATCATCGTTGAAGTTACTGTTGAATGCAATACTGTTTGAAAATGAAGATAAAGATTGTACTCCAAATCTGCTAAAGAAACCAGTTGATAAGTCGGTAAAAACAGTTCCCACATTCAAAGTGTTTTTCCAATTAAAATCGAAATTTTCATTAGAAATAGCGTTGATATGTTTGGTGTAATCAGCAGAAAAATTCAAAGCGAAAGCGTCTTTAATCTGATATTTCCATCCATCAGCTCGATTGAAACCATAAATATCGTGAATAAAATTCATGAGTTCTTGCCCTTTAGCAGAAGGTCCTAAAATTCCAATTTCACCAGAAAGCTGAATGCTGGTATTATTTGCATAAAAATTACGCATTCCGAATCCACCATATAAGTATGCCGCAAAGGGTCTATCATGTTCTGATAAAGAGGTGACGTTAGCTTTGTAAGGAGAATACATTTTCTGACCAATTAGTATCTTATATATTTTTTTTAACAAAAAATTATCTCGTTTGTTACTCAAATAATCATAAGAAAGAAAAAGACCATTAGTGTAATATCTATCTTGTACCGTAGATATGTATAAATCATTGTCGTTAAGTATACTAAATTGTTGGTCGTATTTTCTCTGAGAAAAAGAAGATATGGAATATACGATAAAAAAGAATGCAATTATTTTTTTCACCTGACAAAATAACAAAAAAATAATGTCATTATAGTTAAGAATTTATATTTTAGTAGTTAATTAATATAGATTCATGGATAATCAACCTGAACTTACAGCCAAAGATTTTATGAAAATAAAAACAAATGATGAGCTGTTAGATTTAATAAAAGAAAAAGAAATACCTTTTAAGAAAGTTGAAAAAGAACTTATTTATGAAGAAGAGTTAAGAAACTTACAGGTGGAGTTGGTTAAACTTCAACAATGGATAGCAAAAAGTCAAAAACGAGTAGCCGTAATTTTTGAAGGTAGAGATGCTGCTGGAAAAGGAGGTAATATTCGAAGGTTTATGGAACACCTCAATCCACGCTCCTCTCGATTAGTAGCTTTAAATAAACCTACAGAAGTTGAAAGGGGACAATGGTATTTTCAAAGATATATTAAAGAACTACCAAATCCAGGAGAAATTGTTTTTTTTGATAGAAGCTGGTATAATAGAGCAGTTGTAGAACCTGTAATGGGATTTTGTTCAGAAGCACAATACAAGAAATTTCTTGTACAGGTTCCAGAATTTGAACACATGTTATATGAAGACGGAGTAGTTGTTATAAAATTTTGGTTATCGATTACAAAGAAAGAGCAGTTAAAACGTTTCGAAGCTAGGAAAGGAAATCCATTAAAACATTGGAAGTTTAGTCCTGTCGATAAGAAGGGACAAGAATTGTGGGACAAGTATACATATTACAAGAGTGAAATGTTTACCAATACACATACTACTTACTGTCCATGGTCAATCATAAAAACAAATAACAAAAAGGTAGCAAGATTAGAAGCTATACGTCATGTATTATCAAAGTTTGATTACGATGGAAAAGATGATACATTATCGAATATTAATCCAGATCCGAATGTTGTAATGCGTTATTACAGGTCTATTATCCAAAACGATTAAATGAATTCAGAGGATACAAATAAAATAGAGAAAAGTAAAGTTGAGCTCACAACTGAAGAAGCAAAAAAGTTAAATTCAAAAGAAGGTTTACTGTCAATCTTATCAAGAGAACCTTATAACATTGATAAGGCATTACGATACGTTAATTATCTAGAGAAATTAGAAGAGTTACAAGTAGAACTCATTAGACTGCAAACATGGGCAATTAATGAGAATGAACGAATTATTGTTTTGTTTGAAGGAAGAGATGCTGCTGGAAAAGGTGGAGCTATTAGAAGGATTACAGAGAGAATAAATCCTCGTCATATGAGAATAGTTGCGTTACCAAAACCAACCGAAGAGCAAGAAACTCAATGGTATTTTCAAAGATATGTTGAACAATTTCCAAAAGCAGGAGAGCTAGTGCTGTTCGATAGAAGCTGGTATAATAGAGCTGTCGTAGAACCAGTAAACGGTTTTTGTACCGAAAATGAATATAAAATTTTCATGAAGCAGGTAAATGGTTTCGAGAAAATGATCATGCAGTCTGGCATCAGGTTAGTGAAAATATATATGTCGATCTCAAAGAAAGAGCAATTAAAGCGTTTTGAGGACATAAAAAAAGATCCATTAAAACAATGGAAGATGACTGCTGTTGATGAAAGAGCCCAGGATTTATGGGATGATTATACTATATATAAGAAGAAAATGTTTAAGAAAACAAATACGGAACAATCTCCTTGGAAGATTATAAAAGCAAACAGAAAAACAGAAGCTAGGATTGCTTGTATAGAGCATATTTTAGAAAGTATACCTTACGATAAAACTACTCAAATATAATTAATTACCACTTTAAGAATGAGTCTGTATATAATTACAATATTATTGTTTGTTTTATTGGTATCTTATAAAATTACCAAACGAATGTTTGCTGATAATTCCAATAAATTATTAAAAGTAGGTTGTTTCAGTTATGGCTATGTATTTCTAGTTTACGGGTCATTAACATCCTTATCTGTTGGAATATTCCCTTTAGTTATAGGTCAGTTTGAAACTATCGTAACAAAAGAAAAATTTTCAGCAAAAGTTGTAAGTGTCAGGGAATGGGTAGATAAAGATAATGATGGAAGAAGTACAACAATGTATACTCCAACCGTTGAGTTCAAATTAAATAATAACGAAATTATAAACAGGGAGTTAAATATATCTTCAGGAGGAGGATATGATATCGGAGAAATAATCAGAGTTGCTTATAATTACGAAGAAGATAAATTAGTGGCAGCGTCTTTAAGTTCTATTTTCTTGCTTTTAGGTGGTGGGTTAATGGCGTCATTCACATCAATATTAATGGTGTATGGTATTTGTTATGGTTTTAATATACCTACAAAATATACAGGTTTAGATATCATTAAATTTTTCTTTATTGCTGTTTTTATGCCTTTAGGAATGTTAGTACTTAACGGAGGAATGATATGTTATTTATACAATAGTTGGTTCAATGGTGTAGAAAACAATCATCCAATCTTTGTAGATATAATTTGTGTATTTTTCGTAACAATACTAACCTTAGTGAAAGTGATATTAATAAAGAGTTTAATTAAAGGAGAAAAACTCTTCTCTAACTAAACTCTTCCATTTATAGTATCGAAAAAAATAAGTTGTTTAGCTGTTTATAGTATCGCTAACGTGCTTAAATATTAGGTAAATTTCACCGGCTATTTGTTTGCTGGTTTCTAAATATTTTTCATTCTGATTGTCGGTGTCGTCAGCTATTTTAGGGTCAACGTAAGGCAAATGAAACCGGTCTATAGCATCAGGGATAAAAGGACAATTTTCATCAGCACTATCACATGTTGTAATTGCTAAATATGGATATTCGTTGGCTTCGTTATCATAAGTTTTTGAAAACCCGAAAATAGATTTTTTTGAATTTCTGAAGGAAATTAAATATTTAGGATTTTGATGTGAAAAATTTTCAACATTAAATTCAAAACCAGCTTTTTGTAAGCACTTTACTGTATTTCTATGAAAAGCAGTAACTTCAGTACCGCCAGAGAAAGAAGAAATGTTACGAAGTTCAAAATATTCAGCGGCAAAAAAAGACCAAACTTGTGCTATCTGACTTCTACGTGAATTATGAGTACAAATGAAATTTAAGTTGATTTTATCCCTTTCTTCGTATTCATCAGAGATTTTATCAGCAATAGAAAGTAATAAACTTTCTCTTTCTTTTGAAATTGTAATCTCTTGATTAGCCTTTTCAAAAAAATCTTTTGTACTAATAGTAATGTTAATCATTCTTTTTAATTGATTTTTTTACGGGGGTTAGTGTATTTTTGTAGATATTTTTAATATTGGCAAAATTAAGAAACACCAATAGGTTTTGTTTTTAAATTAAGGTTAATTATGTGTTTAGAAATCGGTAATAAAGTAGCTGTATTAGACGACGTTATCAAAGGAGAGGTTATAAATATATCAGGAAATAATATACGTATCAATTCTGAGGACGGAATGGAGTTGTGGTTTGATGCTAAAGATTTGGTAAAGATAAATGTCGATCAAAATGAGTTAGACAAGAAGGTGAGTTATAGCAATAAATTTATAGCGCAAAAAAGAGAAGATGAGGTTGTAAGAAAGAAAAGCGGTATGAAGAAGATGAAGAATCAAGTTGTTATGGAAGTTGATCTTCATATCGAAAAGTTAGTCAAATCTACACGAGGATTAGATAAGTATGATATGTTAGCTTTGCAAATTGATGTAGCTAAAAGAAAGGTTGAGTATTGTGTTGAAAAGAAAATATCTAAAATTATTTTTATACATGGAGTTGGAGAAGGGGTGTTGAAAACAGAACTTCAGTATTTACTTCAACGATATCCTGTAAAATATTATGATGCATCTTTCCAAAAATATGGAGCAGGTGCTACTGAGGTTTATGTGTATCAAAATGCATAACAAATAAAGTTTTAAGTTTAAATATCTGAATATGAGATCAGTTTATTTTGATAATGCTGCAACAACACCGATGCACTCTGAAGTGATTGAAGTAATGCAAAAATCAATGTTAGATAATTTTGGTAATCCATCATCAATTCATCATACAGGAAGAAAAGCTAAGGTTGCAATAGAGAAAGCTAGAAAAGATATAGCAAGCTATTTTAATGTGCCAGCGAGTCAATTTATTTTCACCTCTAGCGGAACAGAGGCAAATAATTTAATACTTAATAATGCTGTCTTAAATTTAGGTGTTAAAAGAATTATTACATCAAAAATAGAACATAAAGCGGTTTTAGAAGTTGTAGAAAGTTTAGCTGACAAGTATGAAATAGAATTATGTTTTGTTGATGTAAACAGAAATGGTTCTATTGATTTAAAAGATTTAGAAATAAAACTGAAACAATCATCAGATGTGAAAACACTGGTAAGTTTAATGATGCTAAATAATGAAATCGGGACTATACTTCCTGTGAAAGAAGTTTCTGTATTGTGTAAAGAAAACGGAGCTTTATTTCATTCAGATACTGTTCAAGCCGTTGGGCATTATGAATTGGATTTAAGTAGTATTGAGATAGATTTTATTGTGGCAAGTGCACACAAGTTTCACGGTCCCAAAGGAATAGGTTTTTTATATTTTAGTAAAAATCATTTTATACAACCAATGATAGTAGGAGGAGGTCAGGAGAGAGGAGTTAGATCTAGTACAGAGAATGTACATGGTATTTTAGGAATGCAAAAAGCATTAGAGATTTCTATTAAAGAAATGGACGTTGATAAAGTTAAAATATCAAAAGTAAAAGCGTATTTCTTATCTGAGTTACAAAAGAATTTTCCAGACATTGCTATCAATGGTATTTTAGATAATGATTTATATAATAGTTATTCTATTGTTAATGTCAGATTTCCAATAACAGATAAAATGTTTTTATTCAACCTTGATTTAAAAGGAGTGGCGGCATCAGCCGGAAGTGCATGTCAAAGCGGAGCAAGTAAGATTTCCCATGTATTGAAAGAAATTCTAACAGACGAAGAAATTTCAAAAACATCTATACGTTTTTCGTTTGGTAAATTCTCTACACAGAAGGAAGTAGATTACGTTATTGGAAAAATGAATGAAATTTTCTACAAGAATAGCTAAAAGTCGCTAAGAGTAGTTTTAAGGACTCTTTATGTGTTTTGTTTAAAATCTATTAAGAGTTTTTTTAAGATGTCTAAAAAAACTTTATTTAAAGTTTTTTAAATAGACGTTAATTATTGTTTGTTTTTTAATGATAGTTTTTAAGTATAGTTAATACGAAAAAATAAAATTTTAAAAAAAAATAAACAAATGTTAAAAAAATATATATATTTGTCATCGATAATATTTCCCCCCATATATCAAATAAGTTTTGAAAACTTGTAAAAAAGTATTTAATTATTTATAAACTGATATCAAAAGGGGGTAAAATTAACAGCATTACTTCATATATCTTTTTTATTAAATCTTAATTATTAGTTTTTTTACTTATTTGTTACAAAGTAAGTTATTAAGTTTTCAATAAAAAAGTTTACCATATGAGAAACTTCTACGTTTCTAAAGTAAAGCTACCCCTAATAGTTTTACTATTTTCTGTATTGAGTATTACGGCTCAAGAGTATAATATTACAGGTCCTAATCAGACGGTTTGTTCTGGTACATTTGTAGATTCTGGCGGGTCAGCTGGTGATTACACAAATGGTGAGAATGAATCTATAACCTTTACTTCATCAACAGGCGGAAATCTAGTGTTTAATTTTACTTCTTTCAATGTAGAAGAAAATGGAACTGGTTGCTGGGATACTTTACAAGCTTATGATGGTACAAATACCAGTGCAACTTTAATAGGTACTTACTGTCAAAGTAATATACCTACGACAATAACATCAACTAGTACGTCTCTACATTTTGTATTTATATCTGATGGATCTCAAACAAGATCAGGATGGCAAGCAAGTATTAGTTGTTCACCACCACCACCTGCATTCACACCAGATCAAGATCAAGACACGGTAAATAATTTATCTGATTTAGATGACGATAACGATGGAATTTTAGATACAAATGAAGGTTTGTCTTGTTCTACAGGACCAATAAATGTTGGACCAGCACCATCAGGTAATCAAAATGGAGTAGGTGCAATTAATAATATATATGATTTTAATACTGTTAATGTAGATTTAACGGCTGTGGCTTCTGGTGGACCTTTAACGCAATTACTTGTTGAAGATGCTACTACACTACGTCTACAATCACAATCAATCGATGATGGAGCAGGAGAGACGACAGTTTATACATTCACTTTTAATAATATAGTAACAGATGCAAGGTTTCGATTCTCAGGTATAGATCAAGGAGATAAAGTAACATTCGCATCATCAGGTCCAGCAGGAAGCAATACAATAGCATTAGGAAATTTACAGTCTCCTTCTTCAGCTACACCTAATGGTGACTATAACGGTAGTGCTAATCCTACAAACGCTTTATTTGTAATAGATAACAATAATTCTACAAACCCTACAATAACAGGATTTACAAATGGAAGTTCAAATACAACATTGAATTATTCTGATGTCATTATTAATGGCCCATTGAATACATTCACAATAACAACTAGAAAAGCAAGGCAAGATGGGAATGCAGTAAATAATGGTAGTTTAACGTTTTTATTTACTAATTTTCAATACTGTTCAACAATAGATTCTGATGGAGATGGATTACCAAATCATTTAGACTTAGACTCTGATAATGATGGATGTAGTGATGCTAATGAAGCATATAATGATGCAAATGCAGATGGAGGAGATGGTGGACAGTTCGGAACTTCGGATCCTGCAACGGTCAATGGCAGTGGTTTAGTAACAGAACCTGGAGTAGATTATGGGTTAGGGAGCAATGCTGCAGTAGTTAATAATAGTAGTACAAATATCTGTAACCCTCCAGTATCAGTAGTTTTACACCAAGCTCCAGCATGTGGAAGCACAGGGAGTGAATTGAATTGGAAAACTTTTGCACCTAATGGTATTGATGAGTTTGATTGGACTCCAGATGGAGCTTTTACTAATACATTCTCAAACGTAGATGGTTCAGGAGTAAATATGACCTATACATTTACTGGAGATACTGCAAGCTTACAGCCTTGGAATGGAGGTGGAACTGACACCCCAAGCGTAGGAACAGACGCTTCTGGCAACATATCTGATGAGGTATTACAGTTTTTTACAACAGGTTTCAGTACTGGTGGTGGTGTAACCCAAACCATTACATTCAGCTCTAATATTTACTCAATTGGTTTTGATATGTATCATATTAATGGTGCAGGTGCTAATGGAGATTTATTTACCATAACAGCATTAGATGGAAATGGAAATACAATATTTCCAAATTTCACAAATTCTGGTACTCCTTCGTATTCATCTAATGAAGCTACTGGTGTAATCAATGCAACAGGAGGATCAACAGCTGGAGATAATGATCAAATAGGTGTTAATTTTCAGGATGTAGACGGAATAGCCAGTATTACTATAGTTTGGCAAGATTGTACTACATGTACAAGCGGTAATGTACATGGTTCTGGTATAGGTAGTTTTGATTTTTGTGTAGATTTTATTCCTGAAGCAAATGACGATACTGCAACAGTAGCTGAAGATAATTCTATTGATATTCCAGTTGTAACTTCGAATGATAATTTTGGAGGAGATGGAGCTTCAACTACAGATATAGTTATTGTTGTTACACCAAGTAATGGTATAGCAACAGTGGATGATCAAGGGGATAACGATCCTACCAATGACACGATATTATATGTGCCAGCGGCTAACTTTAACGGAACTGATAGTTTTACATATCAAATAGCAGATGCCAACGGAGATACGGATACAGCTACAGTAGTAATAACAGTGACACCAGTAGAAGATTTACCAATAGCCAATGATGATTCGGCATCTGTAGCTGAAGATAGTAGTGTTACAATATCAGTTGTTAATAATGACAATTTCGGTGGAGATGGACCAAGTACTATTGATATTTCAATAGTATCAGGAGCTAGTAACGGGGTAGCAACAGTAAACGATCAAGGAGATAATGACCCAAGTAACGATACTATTTTATATACTCCAAATCCAAATTTTAGCGGAACCGATAGTTTTACTTATGTGATAACAGATGCCAATGGTGATACAGACACAGCTACAGTAACTGTTATAGTTAATCCTGATTCAGATGAAGACGGGGTAGCTGATATTTCAGATTTAGATGACGATAATGATGGTATTTTAGACTCTGAAGAATGTACTGAAACTACATTACCTAACTTCTCTATATCTGGCGGAGCTTCTGAGACGTTTAATATTACTTCCAGAAATGGAATGGTCCTAGATATTTCGGCTATAGATAATAGTTTTAATATTGAAGTAAATGGTGTGTTACTAACACCTGAACAAATACAATTTGCAGTTTCTGCTGCGGCTCCAGGTCACTCATTAGCACGATTTGCATCTGATAATACAGCTTATGGTCAATCAGGAAATCCTAACGTATGGACTCTTAATTGGATGAATGGAGATCCATCATTTTTGCAGATGAAGCTAATTATAGACGGATCTGGTAATGCTTCGTTGAAAGCTAAACGAACAACTTCTTCTCCTTTAGAAGAAATGATTATTGATCCAACAGATTCTCAATTTAATATTTTACCTTGGAATACGACTGGAGTCAACACAGTAACTGTTAGTCAGTTACCAGTAGGTCCTACTTTCTTATATGGGAAGCCTTATGGTTTCAGCTGTCCAGATACAGATGGTGACGGAATTGATGATTATTTAGATTTAGATTCTGATAACGACGGGTGTAACGATGCGATAGAATCTGGAGGAGTTGATACTACTCCTTTAGATGGAATTTTAGATGGTTCTGGATTCGACTCAAATGGATTAGTAACTGGTGGATCAGGAGGTTACAATGGGCTTACAGGAAATGAAAAAATAGCAACCACAGTCGTTGTAGATGATACTATCCTAATAGATACCACATATGATGAAGGTTCTTCAGGGACATTTAGTATAAGCTCTGCTAATGCTACTAATACAAATAGTTTTTCAACTTCAGGGACTACAACTGTCCCAGATTATTCTTCAGGAACTGATACATCTTCAGATATTAATTTCGAATGGTATATTGGTGATCCTAGTTCAGGTGGAGTAGCAATAAATGCTACAGATACAAATTATACTGGAGAAGATTCGGCTACGTTAAATATAATAGATGTAACTGGTTTAAATGGTACAGAATACTATTTAGTTGTTACTCACAACGATAATAACTGTATAAATATAGTAAACAGTGCTACTTTATTTGTTAATACTTTACCAGTAGCAACTGACGATACAGTAACAGTTGTAGAAGATGGAACAGTAAACGT
>JAHDDQ010000075.1:0-2027 GCA_020629275.1 Tenacibaculum sp.
TCCTGTTCCACCTGCTGCTGATAAACTAATTTCACCGTCAGCACTTTCAAAACATGATAAATTTACTGAACTACTCGAAACTGTTACCGCAGTTGGTTCTACTATTGTATAGATTGAGCTTGTTTTTTCAATATCGTTTGCATCTTTTACTGTTACATAATATGAACCAGCTCCTTGACCAGTAATTCGTGTACCACTCCCGATATTAATATTTGTAGTAGCATTATACCATGTATATGTATTTCCTCCAACTCCACCAGAAGTAACTAACTCTAAAACTCCTGAAGTATCTGCGTTACATTGGATTGATCCTATTTCTTGAATAGAGATTAAAAGAGGATCGGGTTGGTCTAAATTAAACTCTGTACTAAGTTCACAGCCTCTTGAGTCTTTTACTGTAAAAATATATTTTCCGGCTCTTACACCTGTAATTTCTTTGGTCGTGCTTATTTCTAATCCTTTTGAATCTTTCCAACTATATGAAGAGTAAGGTTGTGTTCCTCCAAGTACATTAACTCTAATACTTCCATCAGACAACCCTGCTCCTGTTGGTGTTTTAAAAAGTACTGTTTCAATCTTGTAAAGATCTGGTTGTGTAACTGTAATTAGTGCGGACGTTCTACAGTTATTAGCATCAGTTATATCAATTCTATAGTCACCTGCAACGAGGGAAGTTAAATCTTCTGTTTTGTCACCGTTACTCCAATCGTAAATATAAGTACCTGCACCAGTTCCTCCTTCAACAGTAATATTTATACTTCCATCAGCACCATTGTAACAAGTAACATTAGTTACATCCACCGTTGGATTATAACGTATTGTTAGTGGCAAGTTCTCTTTTAATTCTATTTCTGAAGGAATGATAGCTCCAGAAGCATCTCTTGTTAATGCTACGTTCCCATTTGAATCTGTTACCACTAGCTTATAGGTACCAGCCTTTGCTGTTAAAGTTGATGAAGTACTTACAACTGTAGTTAAATCATTTGTGTTAAACCATTCGTAATTATATGACTCTCCAGTTTTTAAGAAGCCTCCGGTTACTGTTGAACTTAAAGTACCATCTCCTCCATTACAATCTATTGTAGTAGTTACTGATAACTCAACTTGCAATTCTGATGGCTCTTTTACTAAATACTCTTTGCTTATTGTACAATCGTTAGCATCTTTTACTGTCATTACATACGTAATTCCTGATACCGATCCTGCTAATCCTGTCACTGTACTTGTTGTTCCTAACACTGTTGTACTTCCTTTTTCTACTAAAGAATATTCGTAATACGAACCTGATGCATTTGTAAACGGTGTCCCACCTTTTGCAGTTATTGAAATACTTCCATCTGAAATACCAAAACCTGTTGCATCTACAATTATATCTGCACTAGAATCTATACTAATAGTAGTTGTTGGCTCTAAAATCTCTATTTCTAATATCTCTTTTGATGGATCAAAACACCCGTTTTCATCGGTTACACGTACTGTATACTTTCCTACTGTTAATCCAGAAATATCATTGGTATTTAAACTACTGTTATGAGACCATCTATATGTGTAAACTCCTGTTCCTCCTTTAACATCTAATAATATACTTCCTGTTGCATCCCCTTTACATTTAACGTCTTGTTTTGTAAATGTAACTTCAACTACCGGATTCTCTTTTAATTCTATTTCCGAAGGAATGACAGCTCCTGAAGCATTTCTTGTTAATGCTACGTTCCCATTTGAATCTGTTACAATTAGCTTGTAAGTACCTGCCTTTGCTGTTAAACTTGGAGAAGTGCCTACAACTGTAACTAAATCATTTGTGTTAAACCATTCGTAATTATATGACTCTCTAGTTTTTAAGAATCCTCCTGTTACTGTTGAACTTAAAATACCATCTCCTCCATTACAATCTATTGTAGTAGTTACTGATAATTCAACTTGTAATTCTGATGGCTCTTTTACTAAATACTCTTTACTTATTGCACAATCATTAGCATCTTTTACTGTCATTACATACGTAATTCCTGATACCGATCCTGCTAATC
>JAHDDQ010000075.1:2127-16531 GCA_020629275.1 Tenacibaculum sp.
GATCAAAACACCCGTTTTCATCGGTTACACGTACTGTATACTTTCCTACTGTTAACCCAGAAATATCATTGGTATTTAAACTATTGTCATGAGACCATCTATATGTGTAAACTCCTGTTCCTCCTTTAACATCTAGTAAAATACTTCCTGTTGCATCCCCTTTACATTTTACGTCTTGTTTTGTAAATATAACTTCAACTACAGGATTCTCTTTTAATTCTGCTTCCGAAGGAATGACAGCTCCTGAAGCATCTTTTGTTATTGCTACATTTCCATTAACATCCGTAACAATTAACTTATAAGTGCCGGCAACATCAGTTAATACTTCTGAAGTTTCTACTACTGTAGCTAAATCATTTGTATTATACCATTGGTATTCATAATATGGCTTCCCTGATGCATCTATAAAAGGCACTCCTCCATTTGCTGATGCATTAATAATTCCTTTTTCGCCATTACATCTTATAAAAGAAGGGTTTGGTGAAAAACTAACCAATAATTGTTCTGGTTGTTTGATAGTATACTCTTTCGTTTCAGTACAACCATTAGCATCTTTAATCGTCATTACATAGATAATTCCTGTTTCTGATCCTGCTAAACCTGTTACTGTACTTGTTGTTCCTAATACTGTAGTACTTCCTTTTTCTACTAAAGAATATTCGTAATACGAACCCGAAGCATTTGTAAACGGTGTTCCATCTTTTGCAGTTACTGAAATACTTCCATCTGATACTCCAAAACCTGTTGCATCACTTGCTGATGAATTTGCGTTATCAAACGCTAATTTTGTTGGTTCTGTTAACGTGAAGTTTAATATTTTTTCTGTTCCATCAGTTTCTTTTGGAGAACAATTGTTTTGATCTAAAATTTTAACTTCATAATTACCTTCTAGTAAATTTGGAATAAGCGTGCTTTTACCAGAAGTAAACGGAATTTTTGCACTCTCAGCTCCTCCATCTTTTTTATAAAAATATCTATATGTACCTGTTCCTCCTTTTACTTCTATCTGTATAGAACCAGTTTCTCCGAAACATTCAATTTTATTTTCTCTAGTATTAAGACTATTTATTGTTATTGGATCTGGCGCTCTTAAAAGGAAATCATTTACTGGATATTTTTTTACTACAACATTATTATTATTTGTCATTTCAACCTCAACACCATAATCTCCTGATTCTAAATCTGAGACAGTTAATTGGTTAGACGCTTTAAAGTTTAAGGAACCATCTGCATTCTTTTCGTACCAAGAATAACTATATTTACTTGGCGTTGCTCCTTTAATTTCAACAGTTAAGCTTCCGTCAACATCTCCAAAACAATTCAATTCTCCGAATGGAGATAACGAAATATTTATTTCTAGTCTTGCTGGCTCTTCTAGCATGAAATCTTTTATGATTTTACAACCAGTTCCACTTCTGTCTGTTACTTCTAATGTATATTTTCCGGCTTTAACATCTATTAAGTCTTTGTTTGAACCTACAACATTGTTAGACTCATCTGTCCATTTGTATCTATAATTTCCCCAACCACCTGAAACATTCATTCTAATTTTACCATCTGGCTGAACTCCAATTGGTAAATCTTGAATATTGATTGTTAAGTTGACGGGTGCACCATTATTAGTAACTAATAATGCATTGGTTGGCTCTTCTATTTCTGTATCTGAACTAATTATACTACAGCTTTTACTGTCCGTAACTGTTAAATTATAAATTCCTGCTTTAGCATTATTCCCCGTAAAATCTCTAGATGTACTTAAAACTGTACTACTTCCTTTTTTTCTCCATTGATAAGTGTACGGACCAACTCCTCCAGAAACTGGGAATGTAATTCCTCCATTTCCTCCTTTACATTTAGCATCTGTTATTCCTGGTGTTCCAAGTTGCATTATTGGGTTTTCAGTAATTATTATTGACGCTCTTTCTTCTGTTTCAACAACACTTCCAGCAACAATCACAGAAACTTTTACCCTATACTCTCCTGCTCTAATATCACTAGTAAATGTATACGTTGTTACTGACGGATTCGTATTTTCTGTTTTAAATGGAGTTGTTTCATTTTTTTTAAATAATTCAAATCGGTATGTCGGTTGAAAACCACCACTAGCTGTTACGCTAATTGTTCCGGTAGCTTCACCATTACAATCAACATTTGTTGAGTTTACAGAATTAATTACTAAAGGTGCAGGATCAATAATTGAAATTGTTCTATTAGTAGTACAAACTCCTGTATTATCTACTATGGTTAGTTTATAAGTACCTTTTTTTAACCCTGTGAATGTCTTTTTATAATTTCCACTAGCATCAGCTACTATACTTCCTGTTCTTGGATTTGGACTTGCTAAATTTGCTCCTTCAAATGTGAAGGTGTATCCTGCTGTATTAGGCGTACCTCCTTCTATTTCAAAATCTACTTCTCCATCATTATTTCCTACTCCTTTAGTAGATCTAGGAGTTGCGGTTATTGATAATGCATCTGGTTGGGTTACAATTCTAGTGAATGTTTTTAAAGAACAATTATGTATATCATTTACAGTAATATTATAATTTCCTTCTGAAAGGCTACCTATTGTTATTGTATTAGAATTATACGTTGTATTTACGATAGTTGAACTTCCTTTTCTTACAACCACTCTGTAGGGTTTTGTACCTCCTGAGGGTTGGATTCTTATCACTCCATCACTTCCTGCATTACATGTTACATTTTTTGTAACATTAACACTGGATCCATTTAATACAAACAACGGTGGTTGATTTAATCTAATTGAAGCTGTTTGCTTTACAACATTTTTACTGTCTATTACCTTTAAAGTATAAATTCCATCTCCTAATCCTCCAAAAACAACTGGTCTCTCTGATGGTGGAGCTGCATTTGTAGCTGATTTTTCAGTAATAGAACTCCCTTGTATTAACTGCACTCTGTAATTGCCTATTCCTCCTTGTACATATGCTGTTATTGTTCCTTGTCCGTTAAAACATGTAATACTTGTAGTTATACTTCCTCTTATTTTTAAAAGTTTCGGATTAATTAATGTTCTTGTTACACTTTTTTTATGATTACATCCTGTTCCCACAGCAGGTTTTGCTCCTGAATAATATTTATCATATACTTCAACAAAATATGAACCTGGTAAAAGGTTATCTTCTTCTTTATTTCCTGTGCTGATTGTTCCTGTTCGTACTGGTGCTGTAGTTCCAACTTTATACAAGTTATAACTGTATGGCGGAGTACCTCCAGAAGGAGAAATATTAACTCTACCTCTTCTTTTTGTCCCAGTTTGCACACCTGTATTATGTTCATCAAGAGCTCTAGTGATGCTAAAATTTACTGTTAAATTAGCATCTGGTCCATCTATTACAACATCATAAAACTTACCATTTGAATCACTTCCTGGAGTAACTTGAGCAAATGAATTTAAACATAGCATAAAAAATAGTATGCTGGTAATCGTTAATTTAATTTTTTTAATCATAACTAATGCAGTATAATTTGACACAACAATTTTATTGTTCAAAACAATTTCTATTATCTTTTACTTGTATTCTATAATTATCTTTTGGTAAACCTATTACCGTCGTTGTTTTTTCACTGGCAAATGGTATCCAACCCATCCCTTGATATGGTGTGAAAGTACTTCCGTTTACTGTGTAGAG
This sequence comes from Tenacibaculum sp., assembly GCA_020629275.1. Lineage (GTDB taxonomy): Bacteria > Bacteroidota > Bacteroidia > Flavobacteriales > Flavobacteriaceae > Polaribacter. The sequence continues at coordinate 5,781 of JAHDDQ010000075.1, forward strand.
TATGTATGAGTAATTTCTTCCATCTTCTCCTTTACTGACTTTCAACTCAATTTCTCCGTCTCTTGCTCCTAAACATGTTGGTTCACTATATCGTGTTACTTCATATTCAATAGCTTTTGGCTTTAATACATCAAAATCATTTGAAAATTTTAAAGTTCCCCAACTAGGATCTGACGATGGTATACCTGTTGTACCAACTCTCACTTGATATTTTACAGTATAGTTATCAGCTGATAATCCTTCAGTTCCTGAATTATCCCAAAAGAAACTAAATGTTCTATCACCATTGTCTACTAAATCAAACATGTTTTGTTGTCCGTATAAACTATATCCTTCTGGATTAGTAGCATCTTTTATATACAATGTAACTATCAATTGTTCATCTTCAATTAAATCTCTATCTACTAATAATTCAAAAGAACCATTATTTATATAATTACATGAAAGGTCAATAGGTTTTATATCTTCAAATTCTGGAGAACCTACTATAAAAGAAAATGGGATAATTCTAGAATTATATCCATTTGACATTCCTATTCTAAACTGTAAACTTTTACCTATTGCTTTATAGGCGTTATCTCCAAATAAATCTTTGGCTGTAAATGTGATTTCATCTTTCCCTAAAAATTCATCAGGTAAGTTTACCCAACCGAGTGATCCTTCTCCTACAGGCAAACCACCTCCTCCTATTGGTCCACCTCCAACTGGTCCGCCTCCGAAAGGGTTACCTATTGATCCACCACCACTTACTTCTCCTCCTTCAAAATAGTATCCGCATCTATTCTCACCAGTAGATTTCATTAATCCAGATAACTCAGGTGATATGTATACCTGCCAGTTATAAACTAACTCGTGATAGTCTTTTGTTGCTTTTAAAGTGACTTCACTTCCTGTTGAATGATCTCCTGTATTTAACCCTGTTGGTGTTGTTAAATTAATATCTAATCCAACTGGTCTTATGCTAAATGAATATAATAAATCATCATAACATTGATTTGATAATATTAATGGGGTAGGATTTCCATCTGTTTCTAATGTTACTCCACATAACATGTTTTCTATCCCGTAATAGTAATTGGCTACTCCTCCTGCAACGCCTGGAGTAAAATTTACTCTTAAATGATCATTTCCTGAAGCAACACTTATACTCGCTGGTTGAATAAATGCTAAGCCCGGACCAGGATTACCGGTGCAAGCTGGTTTTGTTTGCAACCTCCTATCAGCTTTAAAAACATCATATCCTTGAGAATAGATAGTACAACTATAAAAAATAGCCATACATATTAGTAACCTATATTTGATCTTTCTTTTATCTTGCATAACAACTTTGGCTATCTCTAACTTGAATTCTGTATTTATTTTTTGGTAGATTATTTATTATTATTGACGAACTAGAAAAAGAAGTCCAATTTTTATAAAGTGTTAATGTAGCTGAACTACCACTTCCCACAACCGTATGAATTATATACTGGAAAGTTCGACCAGATTGATTGCTTTTTATTTTTATTTCTGTGCTTCCGTCTTTTACATTTGCTTGAGCACACTCCTTATCAGTAAGGTGAATAACTTCATAGTCTAAAGGAGTTGGTTCTCCTATTGTAAAGGGATTTGTAGTTTCTGCTGTAGCCCAACTAGGGTCAGTACCATTAATAGCGTTACCTCCTATTAGTGTTTGATATCTAACTTGATAACTTTTGTTTGGTAATAAACCATCCGTTATTCTATTCCATTCGAATGTATATGTACCATCTCCATTATCTGTTAATGTATTAATATCTTGTTGCAACCTAAAACCATATCCTCCGATAGCTGTATTGTCTTCTTCATATAATGATACTATTAGGTTTTCACTTCCGTCTGATTTTAAATCTCTTCCTAATCGTATTTTAAATCCTCCATTTGTACCACCTACGCATGTTGTCTTAACTGGAGTAGGATCTTTATCTGCTAGTTGTGGTGAACATTGAAACACATTAAATACTGTTACATCTGAACATAAATAGGGGTAACTATCGCAATCTACATTATAATATTTGATCTTTATCTTAACACTTTGAGTTGGACTAGCACCTGGAAGTCTTGTATAATCTAAATCGAAAGAATCTCCTCTTTTTGCATAAGGTAAATACGTTTTAAAAGTACCAGAACCTATTGCATATTGAACGGCATAACTAGATGATTGATTACAATCGTTCACATATACCTTAAATGGTTCGCAAACTTTTAATTCTGGGCTACCAGATCCGAAATTAGGAATGTTCTTAGGTATTTGTGATAGCTTATCGTAAATCCTATACATTGAAAAACTGTTAACTATTGCACTACTACAATGAGGGAAAATTTGACTTCCTATTTTACAACCAGAAGGGTCACTTATTCTTACATCTGTACTTGAATCTATCGTATTTACTCCTCCAATTCCACCACCTCCAGGATCACCTGCATCAGTAGCACATAAAAGTTGTGACTCGTAATATATATCTCTACTTCCTACCATTTTTTCTAACGGAATCCTGAAACGTATAATACTATCGTACTTTTTATTTCTTAAAATTAACGGATCATTTTCTCTGGTATGAGGAACAACGTCTCTGTAAATCTGTTTAGATTCACTACCGTTTACATTTTCTGTTCTAACTCTTAAATCGTAATTCCCTCCGTATTGCTTAGAGTTGAATAATTTGTTTGATAAATCGATATCATATTCCACCTTATAGCTATAAGCTTTAACAACAGGTTCAACTCTGTAGTTAAATCTAACATTTATACTAGCATCTCCACCACCGTTGCTATCGCTATCAGTAAGGAAACCAGATGCTACACTAGAACTATTAAAAGTCAAATTCCTGTTTATTCTAACACTTGCTGTGTGGCCATTACAAAAACCTACGGCATCTTCTTCGTGAACAAAAGATGAAAAATGTACACTTTTAGGCTTTTTTAATACATATCTATCTATAAAATTAGGTCTATTTAAATTTGATGGATTACCAGTAGTGTATAACATTTGTTGTGTGTTATCATCAAAGACCACCCATAATCTAACATGTTTGTTAGGACCACATAAGCCACTTTTGGCTCTCATTGTATACACATAGTTCTCTATCTGAACTCTATATTTATACTGTTGTGCGTAACCTAATACCCCAAAAAATAAAAATAAAAATGTTATTTTTTTTAATTTCATATTACTCTGCGTAACAGTTTTTATTATCTCTTACCTGAATTCTATAATCATCCTTTTCTAATCCGCTTATTATTATTGATGAATTAGAAAAAGATGTCCAGTTTTTATACGTCGTTAATACAGTTGCGTTACCGCTTCCTGTAACAGTGTATATTATATATTGAAAAGTTCGACCAGGTTCATTCGTCTTTATTTTTATCTGCATACTTCCATCTTTTACATTTGCTTGAGCACATTGCTTATCATTAAGGTGAATAACTTCATAATCTAAAGGTGTAGGTTCTAAAATTGTAAAAGAATTTTACCTCTTTATAGGATCTGATCTATAGAACTAGTACTTAACTTCTATTGTTTTAATCTGTCCTAAACTACCATCAACAAATACTGGACGTATGATATAAGTATATATATTGTTAGGTTTAACATTCTCATCTACCATTCTCTTGAACTGTGGTGGTACATTACGTAATAAAGAAGTCTTTTTCCCCTTAACTCCTTTGTATATCATTAATTCAACTATATTTTTTTCATTTACGACTCTCCAAAATAATTCAATAAAATTATTCGTTTTATCTACATAACTACCAAAATTCTTAATTCCTGAGAGTAATCTAAAACGTGGTACTTCTACAGTAACTGATTTCGTGTTTAATGATACTAAATTACTATCATCAACAGCTTTTACTAGGTATTGATAATCTCTTCCTCCTTCTACATTAGTATCGCTCCATTTAGTATATACTTTCTTAACAGAGTCTTTTGCTTTTAATACTGTAGAAATTAAATTCCATTGTATACTGTCTCTTACTTTTCTATACACTTCATGCTTAACCACATCTGTACTACTACTATTTGCCCATTTGAAATGTACTTGCTCATTTTTAACTTCATAAGACACAATAGATGGTGCACTAGGAGGAATAAAATCAGGTTTATCAAGTGTTAATATCTCTGAATATTTGGACATGTTAAATCGCTGATCTACCGCTACAATTTTATAGAATACTTTATCGTTAAGATTTCTAACAGATATACTGTCGTAAAATGTAGTTGCTTTGTGAGGAGATACTGTTATTTGAGAATATTCTTCTTTTTTATTGTTTCCTCTAAACACTCTATACCCTAACATATCTAATTCAACATTAGCTTTCCATGATAGCGTTACCACACCTAAACTATCCACTTTCCCTTTCAATCCGACTGGTTTAACTGGTGGAACAGAGTCTATAGGCTGTACTAGAACTGGATATGAAGTTCTACTGTTTCCTTCTTTTCCTAAAGCTGTTATTTTAAAATAATTAGTTGGCTTTAAATTATCATAGCGTAATTTTCTTGATTTTGGAGAGATGTTCGTAAGTACCGTCTTATAATTTCCATCTACCTTATCACTTCTATTCAGTTCAAACCCTTTTATAAAATCATTTCCTTCTTTTAGAAATTTCCATTCAAGAATTACACTTTTATTCTCATTAATAATTTCTTTGGTTGAAATTTTAGGAACGTACGCCAAAACCTTTTCTCCTTTTCCTGAAATAATATCTGAAGGAGGACTTAATTCTCCAAAAGGTGTTCTACCTTTTACTCTATAGTAGTATGTTTTATTATTCGAAATAGAATCTACATAATAAATTCTCTTTGAATCTACTCTTCCTCCACTATTAAGTGTGGTGTAGGGTAATTTATTTATTTGCTTAAAAGTATTTCCATCCTCAGATTTTTCAATGAAATAACTATTGTACTCTTCTTTGTGAATAGCGTAATTCCAGTTAAGCATTACTTTTTTATCACTAAAGATCCCTGCTAAATCCAAAGGTTTTGGTAAAGCCTGATAATCTTGAAGTCCTATAAAAAGACCGCCATCCTTAATATCCATTTCTTCTTTAGGAACAAGAGAAAACACCTTATATACATATTTCTCAGTAGACTTCACATCTGTATCTTCGTAACCTAGACCAGCTAACCTAGCTACACCGAAGTCTTGATCTGCAACATACAGTCCCCAAGTAAAACGCTGTTGCTGCTCTTCAGACATATTTATAATACCTTGCAATGTTCCTACTCCTTCTACATCGAAGCTTTCTCCGAAAATAGACTGTGCCATCACCGCTGCATTATTATTACTTTCGATGATTTTTTTCCATTCTTCTGGATCGGCTGGCTTATGTATTCCTAGATCTTTTTCTATTGGTTTTGGTAAAGTTTGACCGCTTATACTAATAGTATAACGCATTAACCTATATCCATACTTATTTAATTTTCGAAATGCTATTGGCTTAGTCGGTGCGTAACATTATTTTATTGATAGAGTGTGGCCTTAACCATGATAGCATTTTTGTCTATACTATCTTGAGATGAAACTGTTTGGATCGAGCAAACTATTCCAATACATAATACGACTAATCTTGATATTGTATTACTATAACTCAACATTAAAAAGGGTTTTTATATTTAAAAATGTAGCTAGATCCTAATTTATTACCTGGCATAACATATTGCATCTTAACTTTATATTTCCCTGATTGAATAGCTGGAAAAACACCATTTATGATATAATCATACTTTGCTATCTGTGAAGCATATTGCTGAGGATAGTTTAAATATTTATTTACCACTTTATATTGAATGTCTACAAAATCTTTCTTGTAATAATAAGGCAAATGGTATCTAAATGGAATTCTCTTATCTAGTAAAGAATACGTTGGATTCTGTTTTAAATAAGGTACATACCATGTTAATATATCTACTGCTTTTTTAGGAGGTAACCCTAAATCATTTGTATTTCTGGTTACCGTAAACTCTGGCTCTAAAGGATAGTTTTCGTAAATAAGTGGGTAAATTCTATCCTCATAATAAGAATCATCTAAAACTGCCTCAACTGTAACTAATGCTTTGTTATCTGTGTATTCTCCTCCTTCTAGCTCTAAATCATCAAGTCGTTCAGAGTCTTTAACATCTGTTTGAATAGCATGAACGTCTGAGTAAATTGGTTCTAAATAATGCTTAACTATATCTTTGTCTCTAATTTTATCAGAGAAAGTATTGTATTTACTTGTAGTAAAAGAATATTTCAAGACTTCTGTTTCAGCATCATTATTTACGACATTTTGTACATCTTTATTCCTAACTTTTACAGAATTCCCTTCTTGACCTCCTGTATCTATATCTGTGTACGATGTAGAGTTCTCGGATAACTCGGTACCAGGAGGTAAACTTACAATCATTAACGTATGCTTATTCTGCTTCGTTAATTTATTTAAATTGAAGCTAACTTGTCTTCCTCCTTTATTATAAGATACATTATTGATTGAAGCCTGACCAGTTTCTTCATTGGTATATCTAACCTTCTGTGTCCAATCTGTTTCTGGAGCAAATAAGTAAGGTTGTCCTCTTTTTAGTTGCACATATCCATTTGTACTTTCTTTTTGATAGAAATACTTCTGATCTACTACAGGGTATGAATAAGCTACATTCGTCATTGGAATATAATCTGGTGCCTCACCTGTTGTAAATGTACGCTCTTCTATTTCTTGAGCTTTTTTGCCTTTATCCATAATAGTAACCCAAGCTCCAGACTTTAATTCTTGGAAGCTAACTGCTACTTTAACTTTGATTGTAGAATTAGGTGGTAATACATCAAAAGAAACAAAATTAGCGATGTCTTTAGAACCTCCCCAATCTAATTCACCAGCAATTTCTTGTCCATCTTTCTTTACAGTAAATTCATCTAATAAAATTCTATATGTTCGTATACCTTGATCATCTTCTAAATTAAACTGCTTATTTATTTTCATATTAAACGCAGCTTGTGGTGCTGTAAATACATCAACATCTGAAGAACCATCATCTGGTTTTACTCCCGATATAATTTTAAGCCCACCTAATGGCGCACCTCCTACGATTTCACATTCATCTCCCAGTTCTACTTTAAATCTAAATTTACCACTTACTAAACCACCGAGCACACTAAAATGACCTCCTACATATCCTCTAAACCAAGCTGGATTAGGGAGTTTTGCTTGTAACAGTACGGCTGCTCCTGCTTTGATAATAGGTATTTTTGCTTTTAAAAACCAAAGCCTAATCTTTATTCCTAATTCTCCTTCTAAATATGCGTAAGCTTGACCATTAGCATACCAACCATCTACACCAATTTGACCACTACCTTTACAAGCTGTCTCACCATAATCTTTTATCATGATATCAAAACCTAAACCTGCTCTAAATCTTGCGTAGAAAATCAAGAAACTCATTTCTCCAGTATCGATACTTAAATCCATTCCAATGGCAAAACCTCTACCATCGCCAAGAGCATTGAGATCTCTCATATAATCGAGTTCTCCCATATCCGTTCCTAAAATATCAGCTACTGCTTGTGGTGGTGGTGGGCTTCCAGGTATTTTATCACCAATCATAAGATAAGTTGTGGCTTGTACACTAAATCCACCTACTCCAACTCGTAAACCTATTCTATCTTTAGGAGTTCCCATATGAATATACCAACCATCTGGTCCTGTATGGAATACAGCCCATCCTGCTCTTCCTCTTGGTCCTACACCACTAAAGAAATTACCAGGTGTATTTAAATACACTTCCATTTCAGCATGAAATGAACTGTTTACAAAATCCATTTCCATTGAAAAATGCGCATCTATACCAGCATCAAACGTTAATCCGTTTTGAGGGAAAGCTACCTTACTATATTCAACTAAATTCTTTTCTTTTAATTTTTGTATCGTTGGATTATTCTCTCCGAAACTGTTGATTTTGTCTTGCATTGCGGTCATCTTCTTCTTGAATTTATCGCCAAACTTAAAATCAATTGTTTTCATGATATGAGCTTCTCCGAAGAACAAAATTCTATTAAGTCCTCCTGATGTATTAAAAGCCATCTCAAAACCTATCTTACCGTTGAAAGCTTTTTCATTCCCTAAAGCAAAACCTAACATTGCTCTAAATCCTAATCCAGATTTTGAATCTGGTACATAATCCATTCCAGAAGGAGGACCAGGTGTTTTTACTGGAGCTCCTGCATAGACTTGAGGTTGCGCATTAGACTTTTTTGTCATATGATAATAAGCTCCACCTCCGAAACCATTAACCTCTACAGGCCCTATCATTGGTTTTGCAGGCATAGACGATAAATCTGCATATGCATCTACATACCAATACCTCACATCTGTTTTCCCAAACCAAGCCGTAGCTTTTACATTTATATTGTTGAAGTCTGCTTCTAATTCTCCATAGAAACCATCTCCATATACTGGATCATCGTCTTTTATGTCTACTAATCCTTTAAAACTTACCGCTCCTAAATCAGCAGCAATATTGATTCTTTCAATTTTAACACGGTCGTACTTCCAACGTTGTACGTTATTTTTTTCTTCAAACTTTCCTATAATGTCTAATTTAGTACCACCTGCAAAACCTTTACCCATTAAGTTTACATCTATAGCAAACTTTAATGATGCCTTTGTATCGTTTGCAGTAACTCCTATTTCAGATATGGTTACTGGAAATTTAGCAAATTTTACTTCACCCGTATACCCCATGTAGTCTACTGAAAAGTATGGTGATTCTGTTTGTAATTGTAGGTTTTCAAATGTTACACCTTTAAAGTCTACAATTCCTTTTTTTCCGTTTGCCAATTCACCATTACTTGCATTTATATTCAAATTACCGTATAAAGTAGCCTTAGGTCTAAATTTACCATCTGTTACTTTCAACTCAATTTTTGAATTTGCCTCTAAAGTAGCCTTAGCTTTAAAAACATTAAATTCTAACTTCTTTAATGGCTCTAAGGTTAAGCTGTATTCTTCCTCTTCTACATCTACTAATGCAGTATATTTTATTGCTTTTTTGGCTAATTCTTCCTCCGATAAATCTTTTGCTTGTTGTTCTGTTATATTTTTAGACACTGGCAATACTATATGACCTCCGAAACCACCGCCAATAAGTTTATTTGCTTCTAAAGAGGCATGTAAATTTTTAACTGAAAATTGCCATCCTGCTGCATTTCCTTTATCTAAAGACAATACATTTTCTGCCGAAAACTTACCCGTTATTCCTTCTGAATCTATTAGTAAATTTTCTGCTCCTAATGTTATTCTTTCATCTTTTCCATTTTCTTGAAATTCCTTGGGTAAACTTACCTTTGTTGTTTTAATATAAACACCTCTCCATAAATCTTCATTCCCAGGGATTAGATATTTTTGTTTGTAGCTGTTTGTAAACTCCATATTTTGTGAGTTTCTGATATCACTGAAATCAAAAACTGCATTGTTTACTTCAAATACTAATCCTCCTTTTCCTTTTCCTGAAGTACTCTTATCGTTGGTAATTTGAAAAGGATGACTTAAATCTACTTCACCTAAAATATCATTCCAATCGGTAACAACTGTTTGAAAAGATCCTTTGACTTTAACTTTTTCATCTGTAATTAAACTAAAGTCTGAGTTTAAAGGTTGTAATAATGTTCTAGAGAAAATAATATCTGCTGCTACTCCAATTTCTCTTATTCCTGAGCAATCTATGGTAATGTAAGTTTTATTATCTATTACACCAGTTTCCATATTGAAACCTCCTTTCAGTTCCAATAATGCCTTATTTCCATTAATTGGTATTGCTATATCTCCTAGAAGTGAAATATTCATGTCTCCATAAATTCCTCCTGTGTGTGATATTTTTACATTATTGGCACCAAAAAATAATTCTTTCTGTTTTCCGTTTGGTCCAGATTGAGGTATTAGTAGTTTTACAAAGAGTGTAACTTCTGTGTAATTTGGATAGAATTTTGCCTCACTAACTCCCATGATAGTTGTTAATTTACCTATCTTCTTTTTTACTCCAATAGGTAAAGTGATCATATCATCTGAGCCCAATACGTCAACATAACTACCTGTCTCTTCAATTGCTTTGAAAATGGCAGCAGCCTTATCTTTAATGCTATCTAATTTAGCATCTTGAGCGTAGTTTTCTTTAATATAATTTGAATCAAACTCACCTTTAACATTAGGCGAAAAATTAAATTCTCTTAATCTACCATCAACTTTAGAGATACTGTCGATAGGACTAGAACCATATAAGTTAGAGATAAGAGATACCAATAAAAAAAACAGAAAAGTATTTTTTTTCATAGACAAAATGGAATTATATTTTTTTCAAAAACAGGGACAAAACTAATCTTAAAATTTAATTACCCAAAAATATTTTGTTAAAAACTGTTTATTTTTTTTGAATTACACAATACTTATAACTTTATATTGAAAAAAATATAAAAAAAAGCATAAAAAAAGGGCTCAATCAAAATTGAACCCTTTCTTTGTACCTTTTTTTATTTTAAGCTTGCTAAGCTACTTTTAAGCGTTTCTATTTTAGCTACTGCATCTGCTTCTTTCTTCTTTTCATTAGCAACAACTTGATCTGGTGCATTATTAACAAATCGATCGTTAGATAGTTTCTTTTGTACGGATTTAAGAAAGCCTTCTGTGTATTTTAATTCTTCTGTTAATTTTTCTATTTCCTCTTCTACATTTATATTATCAATAGAAATTGGCACAAAATACTC
>JAHDDQ010000076.1 GCA_020629275.1 Tenacibaculum sp.
GATTTTAATCCATCAATCGATATTGGTTGGCGATTACACCCTAAATACTGGGGAAAAGGTTATGCTTCTGAAGGTGCCAAGGCGTGTTTGAATTATGCTTTTTCTAAATTAAAATTAAAAGAAATAGTATCTGTTGCACCTGAAATAAACAAACCTTCTATAGCGGTAATGAATAAGATCGGAATGAAAAAAGTAAATACATTTATTCACCCATTGTTACTTAGTTATCCAAAAATAGCTTCTTGTGTACTTTATAAAATAAACACCTCCTTTTAAATTTTGATCTTCACACGAAATAGTTTTAGTAGTTATCATATGTTTTCATTTTTAACAAGACTAACTGTTTACAAATATAGTACGTACTAAAATTTCACTCTATTTATGAATTTCACTATCCTAATTAAGCTTAATCAACTTTATTAAAACTTTAATAGGTACTAAAACAAATAAGGTTTAACTATATTCACGGCTTAAACCATAATCCTTATGAATAAAGAAGAAATCAATACTTTAATTGAGAAAAAACATGAAATATTATTCAATTGGATTTATAACCAACCGGAAGAAAAATGGAATGAAGCCCCAGAAAATAAGTGGACTGTCGGACAACAAATTGCACATTTAGTTGAATCTATTAAGCAAGTCAATCATGCTATGAGTTTTCCTCCTTTTATACTGAAATACAAATTTGGCACCTCAAATAGAGACGTACGTGACTATGAAAATATTATAAAAAGATACCAAGAAAAATTAGCTAAGCATCAAGAAAAAGCTAAAGGATTCAATGCAAACTTAAGAGTTCCAGATTTAAAACAACGAAAGAAATTATTGAGCACTTTACAAATTCAACAAAAAAAACTTCAACACAAAACAAATCGCTGGAAAGATCACAATCTTAACAATCTAATTCTTCCTCATCCACTTATGGGTAAAATGCCTATTAGAGAAATTATTATGTGGACGGCGTACCACACTGAACATCATACGAATGATTTAGTTAATAATTATTAGTTAAAATTCCCAACGAAAATAACTATATTTGTGCTTCCAAAAAATGAAGCATATACATGTTTAATAATTTAAGTGAAAAGTTAGATAAAGCGTTACATACGCTAAAAGGTCATGGAAAGATTAACGAGGTTAATGTTGCTGAAACATTAAAAGAAGTTCGTAGAGCACTTTTAGATGCCGATGTTAACTTTAAAATAGCAAAACAATTCACCAACACCGTTAAAGAAAAAGCATTAGGACAAAATGTATTGACTACATTAAATCCTGGGCAATTAATGGTGAAAATTGTTAAGGATGAATTAACAGAACTAATGGGTGGTGATACTGTAGGTGTTAACTTAGGTGGATCACCGACAGTAATCTTAATGTCTGGATTACAAGGTTCTGGTAAAACAACTTTCTCAGGAAAGCTTGCCAATTATTTAAAAACCAAGAAAACTAAGCAAGTATTATTAGTTGGATGTGACGTTTATCGTCCTGCGGCTATCAATCAGTTGCGTATTGTTGGAGAACAAATTGGTGTTGAAGTTTATGCCGAAGAAGGGAATCAAAATCCTGTAGAAATTTCTTCAAATGCAATAAAGCATGCAAAAGCTAATGGTAAAAACGTGGTTATTATAGATACTGCTGGGCGTTTAGCTGTTGACGAAGAAATGATGACAGAAATTTCTAATATTCATAAAGCTGTTACTCCTCAGGAAACATTATTCGTTGTCGATTCGATGACTGGGCAAGATGCTGTGAATACAGCTAAAGCTTTTAACGATGTTTTAAATTTTGACGGAGTTGTTTTAACTAAATTAGATGGTTATACTCGTGGTGGTGCTGCTCTTTCTATCAAATCAGTTGTAGATAAACCTATTAAGTTTATTGGTACAGGTGAAAAAATGGATGCTGTGGATGTATTTCATCCAGATCGTATGGCAGATCGTATTTTAGGAATGGGAGATGTTGTTTCTTTAGTTGAACGTGCTCAAGAACAATATGATGAAGAAGAGGCTAGAAAGCTTCAAAAGAAGATTGCAAAAAATCAATTTGGTTTTGATGATTTCTTAAGTCAAATACAGCAAATTAAGAAAATGGGTAGTATGAAGGACCTCGTTGGAATGATACCTGGTGCTGGTAAAGCAATGAAAGATGTAGATATTGATGATGATGCTTTTAAAGGAATTGAAGCAATTATTCATTCAATGACACCTGAGGAAAGAAGCAAACCTACGGTAATTAATGCAAGCAGAAAGAAAAGAATTGCTAAAGGTTCTGGTACATCTGTACAAGAGGTAAATCAACTCATGAAGCAATTCAATCAGATGAGTAAAATGATGAAAATGATGCAAGGAGGCGGTGGAAAACGTATGATGCAAATGATGAAAGGCATGAGATAATAAAAGATTCAAAGGAGAAGCGCGGCTTCTCCTTTTTATTTTAACTTCTTTAAAATTAGTATACAACAACACAACATATACATAAAATGATTTTATTAGACGGAAAAAAAACTTCAGCAGATATTAAAGAAGAAATTGCTCTTGAAGTAGGCGAATTAAAAAGAAATGAAAAGAAAACACCACATCTGGCAGCTATTATTGTAGGTAACGATGGTGCAAGTTTAACCTATGTTAATGCTAAAGTAAAAGCTTGTGAGCGTGTTGGATATGAGTCTACTTTAATTCAGTTATCAGATGAAACTACCGAAGATGAACTTTTAAATGAAATTGAAATCCTGAATGTTGATAATGATATTGATGGTTTTATAGTTCAGTTGCCACTTCCTAAACATATTGACGAACAAAAGATTTTAATGGCAGTTGATCCAGAAAAAGATGTAGATGGCTTTCATCCTGAAAATGTTGGGAAAATGGCTTTAAATTTACCTACATTTATCTCTGCCACTCCTTTTGGCATCTTGGAATTATTGAGTCGTTATAATGTTGAAACCTCAGGAAAAAATGTAGTTGTAATTGGACGTAGTCATATTGTAGGTAGCCCAATGAGTATTTTACTTTCTCAAAAAAGAAAAGTTGGAAATGCTACTGTTACTTTAGGACATAGTAGAACACAAAACCTAGAAGAGCTTACCAAAAAAGCAGATATTATTGTTGCTGCTATTGGTATACCCGAATTTTTAAAAGCCGATATGGTTAAAGAAGATGTAGTAGTTATTGATGTTGGAATTACTCGTGTTGCTGATCCTTCTAAGAAAAGTGGATTTAGATTGGTTGGTGATGTGGCTTTTGAAGAAGTTGCTGCTAAGTCTTCTTATATTACTCCAGTTCCTGGTGGCGTGGGTCCAATGACTATTGCAATGTTATTAAGAAATACCTTAATCGCTAATAAACGTAGAAATAGTTAATATAATTACTATTTAAAGTAATAGAAAAGGATTGGATCTTTAACGTTCAATCCTTTTTTAATTTTTTTACTTTTAAAATAGTATTCTAAACTACTAAAAATGTCAATAGAAAACATACCTGAGGTTTACATAAACAATAAAAAAGAAACTCCTGATTTATTTATCTATGATTTTAGGATGACTGATGATGTTGTAAAGAGTAAAGTAAATCTAAGTATGAATATGTTTAGTTTTTTACAAATTGGCAGAAAACAAGTTCACTTTGCAGGAACCTCGGTTATGGTAAATAAAGACCAATCGTTACTATTAAAAAAAGGTAACTGGCTTTGGACTGAATTATTAGATACCGAAACTATTTATCACTGTAAACTCTTATTTTTCTCAGAAAAAATATTGAAAGATTTTATAGATAAACATTTAAAGAATAAAAAAAGAAATACTAAGATAGCTCCGTATTTTATTATCAGAAATGATACTTATATTACTTCTTATTTGAATTCCTTATCTACAATTAAAGAAGCACCTTCTATTTTTATGACAAACTTATTAAGCTTAAAATTTGAAGAGCTAATGTTGTATCTTATCAATAAATATGGAGACGTTTTTGAAACTTACTTACAGTCTTTAATTATAAATGAGAATTCTACTTTTGAAAAAGTTGTTGAAAATCAAGTACATTCAAATTTAAAATTAGAAGAAATTGCTTTTTTATGCAATATGAGTTTGTCTACCTTTAAAAGACACTTTATTGATCAGTATAAAATATCACCTGGTAAATGGTTTAAAAATAAGCGTCTTCAAAAAGCAAAAGAAATTTTAGAGCATGGAGACTTAAAACCTTCTGAAATATACTTAAACTTCGGCTACAATAATCTGTCAAACTTCAGTATTGCTTTCAAAAATAAATTTGGAATTACTCCTAGCGAGATCTAAATTTAATTTTCACAGATTACTTTTGACCTTTTTTCATAAGTTATTGACCTTTTTTAGTAACCTGTAGAAGAAACTCATGAACTACTTTTGTTGTATCATTATAAATCAAATACTTATGAATATTACATTAGCACAAGCTGAAAAAATAATTAGCGTAGCAAAAGAAAAATCAACTGAAATAGACACGAAAATGAATATTGCAGTTGTTGATGCTGGAGCAAATTTAGTTGCATTTGCACGTATGGACGGAGCATGGTTAGGTTCATTAGATATTTCTATAAAGAAAGCAAAAACAGCTCGTTTTTTTGATATGAATACTGGAATCATTGGAGAATTATCTCAACCTGGAGGAGCATTATATAATATCGAACATTCTAACAATGGTTTAATTACTTTTCCTGGTGGCGTACCTATTAAAGATAAAGAAGGCGTAATTATTGGTGCTATTGGAGTTAGTGGAAGTTCTGTAGAAAATGATCATACAGTTGCTGAAGCTGGAGCACTTGCCCTTTAAACATAAAACATACGGAAAAAAGGATTGGACATAAATATCCAATCCTTTTTTTTGTAAAAAATATAAAAACAATAAATTAATACTCTCTTAATTTACCACCACCAAGAAGAAACATTAATTATATCACCTCCCATTGCGGCTGATGCAGCATCGTAATTTACTTGATTTACAGATTGTTCTAAACTTGGATACCTTAACCTAACAGGAACTAAATCTCCATTTATATTACCAGATCCAGCCTTAATAAAAGTTGGTTTTCCTGTTCTTTTCCAATCAAACCAAGACTCTATTCCTGAATGGTATAATGCTAACCATTTTTGCTCG
The DNA here is from genome assembly GCA_020629275.1 of Tenacibaculum sp. GTDB lineage: Bacteria > Bacteroidota > Bacteroidia > Flavobacteriales > Flavobacteriaceae > Polaribacter. The sequence continues at coordinate 5,133 of JAHDDQ010000076.1, forward strand.
TATAAACGATCTGTAGTTACATCATATGGTACAGTTACAGATAAGAAGTCATTTGGCATTTTAACTTCCCATTGTTCAAAAGAAGCTTCTACGGCTGTATCGTAATAAGTTTTAGCGGCAGTACTTATATATCCTTTTTCACTAGCTTCTGCTAAAATAAAATTGACCTCACTATATGTCATGAAAATTCCTTGAATTAAAGTTGAACTTTCATAAAATGCTACAGATCTTCTACTAAAATCTGCTGGTCTTCCTATATTACTTAATGATTGTCCTGGTACTACTCCTAATGTTCTGTCATTAGTTCCTTGTTTTGGACTCACCCACAAGGATAAACGCGGATCATTGTTAGAATTTAACAAGTTTACAAAATGAGAAGTTGGTATTAATAAAAAGTAATCATAATCTCTACCTCCTCCTGGTAATGCTACTTGAGAGACATCTGGTAATGAACCGCCATAGTTATAAATTGCATTATCATCATTTGATTCAAAAATTGGATATTGAGAAGATGTTATTATTTCTGAAATCGCTGCGCTTACATTTTTAACATTACTAATTCTCATTAATAATCGTAAACGAAGTGAATTTGCAAATTTTTTCCATTTTAACATATTTCCATTGTATAATAAATCGCCTCCAATCGTTTCTGACATGTTAATACTATTATTTGCCATTTTTAACTTTGCTAGTAAACCTTCATAAATTACCTCTTGTTTATCATATATTGGTGTTAATAAACCTTCTTTTGTTCTGTTAGCTTCAGACATTGGTACATCTCCATATGCATCAGTAATTATGCTATAGATATATGATTCTAATATTAAACTTACAGCCTTATAATTAGCGTTTCCATTTTTTTCTGCTAAGCTTTTAATGTCTTTTATGTTTTCTAAAACAGCATACATTGGTGACCAAAAACGATCATCTGGCTGCCACCTATAAATGTCTAAATCATTAAATTCATATCTTGCACCATATTGTGCTATAATATCTCCAAAACCATAAGATTCATTTACCATCAAATTCGTTAAATCGAAAATAACTGTTGGTAATAATAAATTTTCACTTGCATTTTCTGGATTATTTGGATTGGTATTTATGTCTGTAAAATCTTCTGTACACGCACTAAAAACAATTAATGCTACTACGATGTATATTATTTTTTTCATCTTTTAGTGTTATTTATAATTTTATGTTAACTTTAAATCCATAACTTTTTGTAGATGGTAACTGCGTTACTTCAAAACCTGGTAATAAAGTACCTCCGCTAAGACCTTGTGCTTCGGGATCTATATTTGGAACATCTGTCCACAGGAATAAATTTGACCCTACCAAACTGATTGATAGTCCTTCTAATCTTAATTTTTCTAAAACAGGATGAGAAAAAGAATATCCTAAACTTAACTGCCTTAGTTTTACAAAAGAGGCATCAAAAATATTAGCTTCAGCATTACTTCTTGGTACAGCATACGCCCAATCTTCAGCAGTTACCTGTTGTGTATTTGGCACAAAACCTCCGCTTCCATTACTAACTACACCATCACCTATGATTCCATCTCTCCATGATAAAGTATTGGCTAAGATTCCACTTTCTCTACCTATGGCATTTGTGTAAGAATAGATATCTCCACCTTCACGTATATCAAATTGCGCAGAAATATTAAATCCTTTGTAGGTGAAGTTAGTTCCTAATCCTAAAATCCAATCTGGATTGTAATTACCTACTTTTCTTCTATTTCCTGTTAATGGTAATCCGTTTTCATAAATAATTTCTCCTGCATCATTTCTAACGTAGCTATTCCCATAAATATCTCCCATTTGTTCTCCTGGTCTTGCTTCTACGGTAACACCATCTGGTCCTTCTCCAATTATAAATGTGTCTAGATTATCTAATAATGAGACTACTTCACTTGTATTTTTAGTAAAATTTGCATTAATACTCCAATCTATATCGTCAGTTTTAATCGGCTTTAATTCTAAAGCTAGTTCAATTCCTGAATTTTTAATTTCTCCTGCATTAGTTACTATTGAATTAAATCCGTTAGCTCCTGAAATTCCAACATTTAAAATTTGATCTCGTGAGGTAGATGTGTAATAGGTTACATCTAGTGTGATACGCTTATTTAAAAACATTGCTTCTAAACCAAATTCAGTAGAAATTGTTCGTTCAGGTTTCAAATCTGCATTTAATAATTGTGATGGATTAGTTAATGTTCCTCCTAGAGTTCCAAAATCATAAGCTGTTTCTAAGTTATAGGGATCGGTATCTTTTCCTACTTCAGCTATATTAAAACGTAATTTCATAAAGTCGATTACGTTTGGTAACTCAAAAGCTGCTGAAGGTATAAAAGATAAAGAAGCAGCTGGATAAAAGTAAGAATTGTTATTTGTTGGTAATGTTGAAGACCAATCGTTTCTTACAGATAAATCTGCATACAGGTAATCTTTATATCCAACATTTGTAAAGGCATATAAACTATTAATTCGCTTCTTATAAAGGTTATTTCTTATTACTGGAACTACATTTATATTTTGTGCGTTATACAAACCAGGTATAGAAAGTCCATTTCCTTGTAAAAAGCCTTCTTTAATTTGTTGATCAAATCTGTTTCCTCCTACCGAAGTTCTTGTGGTAAAGTTTTCAAAGTCTTTTTTATAGGTTAATAAGAAATCAGCATTAATTTCAGTAAAATTAATTTTCTGTTCTCTATACATTCCATTAGGGTTTCTAACAGCTCCTATTGACCTTCTTGACCATCTGAAATCATCTGATTGATCTATCCCTATTCTTCCTAATAGACTTAAGTTTTCATTAAATTCGTAGTTTAAACTTGTGTTTCCTACAAACCTATTTTTATCAAAAGCATTTATATTCTCGTTAGCAATAAACCATGGATTATCTCCCCAAGTAAATAATCTTCTTTGTTCTTGATTTTCTACATTCCAATAATCTTTTAGTTCATCTAAATCTACATTAATATAGTTCCAAAGTAATGCGTACATAATACCTTGATTACCATAACCTGAAACCGTTAAATTATCTGAACTTCTTGTAATATAATTTGTATTAACGTTTACTTTTAATTTATCGTTTAATTGATAATCAGCATTTAATCTAAAGTTATTTCCTTTTAAGTTTGTATTTGGTACAATACCTTCATTATATGTATTTCCGTAACTAAAAAGAAAATTTCCTTTTTCATTTCCTCCAGATAGTGTTACTGTATTATTTAAGTTAACTCCTTCTTTAAAAAAATCATTTAAATTATATCTATTAATAAAAGGTCTATTAACAACATCTCCTAAAGCTAGTTCCTGTGTTACAATACTACCATCTAGTTTTGGTCCGAAATTTGTACCAAAATTAGAAGCATAAGCACCGCCCCATCCGCCGCCATATTCAGTTTGTAATTCTGGTAATCGTAATGCACTACTAAACATTGTAGATGAAGCTATTTCAACTCCGATACCATCTTTATGTTGTTTTCCTTTTTTGGTTGTAATTACTACTACTCCATTTGCAGCTCTAGAGCCATATAATGCAGATGCAGCTGCTCCTTTCAATACGGTTACGGTCTCAAAATCATCTGAATTCAATTCTGATAATCCATTTCCATAATCAGTTGGTAAATCTGCCTGATCTGTTGTATTTCCACCTACACCAAATATGATGTTATTTACTGGAGTTCCATCTAAAATAAAAAGTGGACTATTACTATTTATATTTAATGAATTTTCTCCTCTAATTACAACACGAGCAGAACTTGCTACTCCATTATTAGCTCCTGTTACTTGTAAACCTGCAACTTTACCCGCTAGAGAGTTTAATACATTTGTTGTTTTTACTTTTGTTAATTCTTTTGCTTTTAACTCAGTAGCTGCATACCCAAGCGCTTTTTTTTCTTTTTTAATTCCTAGAGATGTAATGATTACCTCATCTAACTGCGCATTATCTTCTTCAAGTACTGTTTTTAATAAACTCTGATTTTTAAAAACAATCTCTTTTGTTTTAAACCCGATAAAAGAGAATTTTAGAATTTCCCCCTTTTTTACAGCAATTGTAAAATTTCCATCAAAATCTGTTGATGTTCCCCTCGTTGTATTTTTTACCATAATGCTTACTCCTGGTAAAACTTCACCAGTAATTGCATCGCTTACATTACCATTAATATTTTTTTGTGCATAAATTGATGTCACAAGAAATAGTAATAAAACTGTTCTGTTTCCCCTCATTTTTTTAATTATTATTTGTTTTTGATTAATTAATTTTTACCCAAGTATTGATTGAATGGTTTTTGGTTACAAATACTATTTTTATATATGTTGTTTTCTTAACTGGCTTTATTTTTAACAGATATTCTTTATCTTGTACATCAACTTCTCCGATTAATTTATATTCATCTGTTCCTCCTTTTTTAATATTGTTTGTGTAGCTTATATATACTTTTGCTTTTTCATGTTCTTTATGTTCTACTAGCCAGTTTAACTTTACTTTATTATCTATTGCTACTCCTGTTAAATCAAATACATCAATTTGTTTGTTTAGCGGAATACCATCTAACTCGTAAGCTGTTTGTTTTGGAAGTGGTATGCTTAAAAAGTCTATAATAGTAGGATAAATATCGACCAAGGCAACTCTATTATTTTTAAGATATGTATTTGTAATTGGTTTATTTAAAGCAATCCAAATACTTCTTTCTCGATCTGATTGAAAACCATGGTGCTTACCATCTAAAGGCATCCTACCGTGATCAGTTGTTACAATTAACAACCAATTTTCATCTGTTTTTAATTCTCTTAGTTTTATAGCATTAGCAATAGTTCCAACTAAAGCATCTTCATAAGCTACGATATCAAAAAACGCTTTGCTTTCTCCATAATAATGAGCAACATCATCACTGTGTTCTAAATATACCCAAGATAAATCTGGTCCTTCATCTAAAATATAATTAGCAGCTTCTCTTGCCACTTCTGCATCTATTCGCTTTAAATATTTCTTAAACTGGTCGTGTGGAAAACGTTTTTCATCAACCTCTAAACCATCAAAATGATAGTCTACTTTTACATTATTTGTTTCTGGTAAGTTTTCTCCAACTAGCTTTGTTCTATTATCTAACCATGTTGAAAAGATTGCTGTCTTTTTATTTGGATATGCATCTTTTAAGACTCTAAATAACGTAGGATAATTGTAATTAGGTTTACGTATATCATTTCCGTATACATTATGCTTATTTACCCATGTACCGGTTATTAAACTATTATAACCTACAGCAGAGATTGTTGGTGTTTCTGTAATTGTTCCTCTTTTACCTCCAACATAAGCTTCTGTAAATGCTCCTTCTTTGCCTATAGCATCAATATTTGGAGTGTTGGATTTATAATACAAATCAGATGAAATTCCATCGACAATTATGAATACTACTTTATTTTTCGTTTTCTCTTCTTGACCTATTACAGAAAATGATATGCATATTAATAATAGACGTATTATGTTTTTCCCCATTTTGAAATACTCTTTAAGTGGGATAAAATTAGAGAATCAAAAAAATAGATTGAACAATCGTTCAATTAAAAAATAGTTACTATAGCATTAAGAAAATCAATTTATACGTGAACTCATTGTTAACTTAAAAATGAATCAATTATAATTATATATTTGCTAGTAACTAATGTAAATATGGGTAGAAAAAATTTAGCAGATAAAAGACGACAAGAAATAGTTATTGCTTTTTATGAAGTTTCTAAAGATATTGGTTTAGAGAATGTTTCCATTGCAAAACTTGCGAATCACATGGGAATTAGTAAAGGGTTGGTACTACATTATTTTGATTCTAAAGAACATATTCTAGAAGCTTTGAATACCTACATTTTAGAAGCATATATTACATTTATTAATGATAGTACTCCTGAAGAAATTACATCTAAAAAGGTTTTAGAAAGCTTTATTGAAAAGATGTTCTCAAGAAAATGGAGCGATTATATTGATGATGGTGTTTTTTACAGCTTATATGCTTTAATATATAGAAATAAGAAAGTAAATGATAGTTTTAAAAGTTTTAGTAAATCATTACGACAAGTTTTAAAAACTAAATTAATTAGTGCTAAACAGCATAATGTTATTTTTAATACTGATATAAACGAACTCAACGAAATTATTTTTGCTATGATTGATGGTGGTTATTTTTATCTAGGAACTCAAATTGAAAATACTGAAACATATACAAAACAGTCTGCTATTTACAGTAAACATGTACTTAGTTTAATGAAGTTTCATTAGTTTCTTTTCTTGTTATATATTCTTATAACTGTTACAATAGCAATTATTCCCCAAATACCATTTACCACTATAGTTGGGTTATCTTCTATTGATATTGCATTGATAACTAAGCATAATGCTCCTAAAAAATTAAGCCAATGATAACTGTCTTTTTTTGCATCTAACACCTCTATACTTAACAATAAATACGCTACGACAAACAGTATAACTCCTAACCAACCTGTAGCTGTAAAATAATTCATGTATTGAATTTTTATTAACGTACAATGTACTAATTGTAAGTTATAGAAAATAATTATTTATTTAAATGTATTTAATTTCCTATATAGAATAGTCTGAGTTATCTAAACTAAATACCATGAGAATGTACAGCGTTTCACATTTAGTAAAAGCTCCTAAATGATCACCAATCCAATTAATAAATAGTGTGTTTATTATTTAACTATTCAGAATTTATAAGAATGTATATAATCAAAGTTTTACTCTTTTATATTGGCAAAACAATCAGGTATTAAATATTACAAAAAAATAATTCAAATATCTCTTTCCAAGAGTCTCTCTAAACTCAGTATTAATTTCATCTTGATTAGATGATTTTTAACTATCATTTCTACGAAATAGTAGGACGTTATGTTTAAAAAATATTACGATACTCTGTGTTAAATTTAACTCCCTATCTTTAAAGGTGTTTGCTTTAGTTACAACTTCAAATTCCTATTTCATGCTAAAACAAAAGACTGTCTTAATATTAAAAAATATATAAATCTCATTTCATTTAACATTATGGAAAACCGCAATCAAAAAAAGTATTATTCGTTTTTACTTTCCTCTTTTAAGCTTTTATTCTATATCATAAAAATGTTTGTATTGCTTACCTGATATTATTTTCATAAAATCTTCTTCTAGAGATTCAACTGGTAACTCTACAAAACGACCTAATTCTTTATTATTCTTATAAAATATAAATGTAGGTACTCTAAAAATATCAAAACCTTTCTCAAGACCTTTTGCTCTCTTTTTCTTATCTACAGATATCAACTCTAAATTAGAATACTGAAAATCTGCATTATCAAGCAATTTATATAAAGTTGGGGTATGCTGTTTGCTATCGCTACACCATAGACCTATAAAAGCTTTTATCTTAACTCCTTCTAGATTTTTAGTAATATCAGAAACCACAGCGTCTTTCAATTCGTAGCTATTGTATTTCTTTTTGAACCAACTTTTATAAGGTTCTATATCAAAAATCTCTCTATCAATTTTACCTACTATCACTTCATCTTTTCCTTCTTTAACTTTAATCGTTTTACATGAAAATAAATTTACTATTATAATTATTAAAATGATCTTTTTCATTTTTAGCGTTTTAAAATTTGTAAATTATCTTTCCTAAAATTGTTCTAGGAAAAACAGCAATAAACGTTTCGTTAAAAATAACATCTGAAAAGCTTGAGGTTATAGTATTTTTATTTCCTCCTAAATTATTCCCTTTTATTTCAAAAGCCCAGTTACTATCCTCCTGCTGATAAAAAATAGAAGAATTAATTTCATTAAACGAGTTTTTAGTATTCGTTGTTCTATTGGCATAATATTTTAAAAAAGCTTCCCCTCTGAAAGCCCAATCTCCTATTTCATAATCAAGCCCAAAATCAAGTCTAGTTCTATCAGAAATACTATTAAAAAAGATATTTTCATCATCGTTATAGTAATGACTAAAAGTCACATCTACATTTGGACCTTTAACGTAAAAAGATCGAAAACTCATACTTCCTCTTAAACTATTACTTGTAGATTTAGTCTCCTCTCCTCTTAAAAAACTAACGTACTTTTTATTACTATAATTTAATCTAAAGGAAGTTCTCCAATACCTGTAACTATAAACTGTTTTAAAATTAGTAGATAATTCCTTTTCAGGAGTTTCTAAATTTAAAGTAGAACTAGTTGAATAAATACCATTAGGTATAAAAATATTTTGGATTTTATTATCTTTTAATCTATAACTTATTGATGGGTAGAAACTCCAACCATAAGTTTGGAACTTTCTATATTGAAGTCTAAAATTATGGGTTGACTGTCTTTCTAAATTACCATTTCCTGTATAAACCGAATTGAAACTTCTCAATTCTTTTTTCACACTCAAATTAGCGTAATTTGGGAAGTCATTTCTTTTTTCATAAGAAAAACTAACTTCCTTATTCGTATCAATATCCCAATCTAATTTTAAACTAGGTAATAATAAGTGATGACTCAAATTATTAGTAGCTCCAAATTGCTTATTAAATCTATTATAATTTAGATATTCTAGTTTAAATGTAACAAAAGCCTCACCTATTAAACGCTTGTACTCCGTTATAAACGATGAAAATAATTCTCTGTTTAGGATTTCATTATTAAACTCTTCAAAATAATTTAGGTTTCCTTCTTGAAACTGACTTAGGTTTGAATCATAATTATCAAAATTTAATTTATTTACGAAACTAAAATACAAATGATTCGTACTATTTACTACCCAAAAATGTTTTAAAAGTGTATTTACTTGATACGTATCTAGTTTAGATTTCTTCCTAATATCAATACTTTCGTTATCTCTAATAGGTATGTTATCTGAAAAAATATTTTCTGAACTTATCCAATCTTGATTTTCAGTATTTCTTGAAAATTTCAATTTCACCTTTGCTTGTGAAGTATGTTCTTTTGAAAACTTTTTTTCGATACGGAAATTAGATTTAACACTAATATTATCAATATAGTCGTTCTCTTTATATTCTAAATCTCTCAAATTTAAAACACTCAACGTATTTAATTTCTTTTTTGCTGAAGGAGCTTCAACTCTATTTTCCCACTTAATCCTAGTGTTTTCATTAGGCTGAGACTCAAATCCTATTTTACCTAATAACATGGATTGATTCTTCTCTTCAGAAGTGTTTCTATTTTCAAAAATTTCATCTACAACATACTCTTGAGACATTCTTGTTAAAGAATTCGTTTTATCATTTAAAGCTATTCCAAAAATATTCCAATTACTTTTATCATTAATCAATTGTAAGTTAAAACCTCCAAAATAATGGTTATTTCTATTGAAATTACCTCCATGTAATAACCTTACAATTGGTGATTTTGCAATATTGGAAATTGCGTTTAAATCAAAACCTCCTTCATAATCTATATAATCTTTAAGTGTAAAAGATTTATCACCAGTATTATTAATATCTCCAATAAAGTTCAGATTTACTTTTTTTGAATACTTAAAAATAGTTGGGTGCGTAAAATAGCTGTCTTTTACACCCCCACCTGCTTCTATACTACCAAAAGTAAATTTTTTCTTATCTTCTTTTAAATTAATATTAAGCGCAACCTCTTCAGAAGTTTCTAATCCTTTTAATAAATCACTTTCATGGTAATCTTCAATCACTTGAATTTCCTCAATAACTTCTGCTGGAATATTATTAACTGCTAATTTTGAATCTCCAGTAAAAAATTCTCTATCCTCAACTAATACTTTCGTTACTTTTTTTCCTTTTACAGTAACATTACCTTTTCTATCTACCTCAACTCCAGGTAATTTTTTTAAAACTTGCCTGAGCTTTCTCTCCTTACCATTAACAAAAGCGTCAACTCTGTATGATGTGGTATCTTTTGTAATACGAACAGGTTCTCTGTAATTAATAACTACTTCTTCTAATTCATTTGGGTCTTGTTTTAATAAAAAGTCTTTCAAAAAACTATTCCCTTTAACTAAGGTCGTGTCCTTTAATGTAATAAAACCTATAAAACTAACTGTAACAGCATACGTGGAATTTGAAGAAAGTTTTAACGTATAACTCCCTTGTTCATCAGAAGTAGTGTACGCAAATTTAGCTCCCTTTGTTACTGGTTTTGCAATAATATTAGCTCCGTACAAAAGTTCTTCATTACTTTTTATTACCCCAGACATTTCTATTTGAGAATAGCAATAAGAACTAAACAACAACAATGTAAATAAATAATATATTCTCATGTATTCAATACAATTCTATTTTTATAAATCTAAATTTGTGGAGGATAACACTAATCAATAGTAACTTTTCGAGAATTTCGTAGTAATTGTGAATATTTTTTAATTGATATTTTCTCTTTCTCTTTTGATAATGACACCTTATTTTTTCTTGGATTTAACGTAATTTCAGATGCCGTAAATAGAAAACTCCCTACATTAACTTGCAAAATAAGTCCTGGTAAACCTCCTTCTCCTACAGGACCGTAAGGAACAGGAATATCTGGAGTATACCATGCTGTAATTAACATATACTTTCCTGTTCTATTATTTAATTGTTTTCTTTCCGCTTTAAAACAAGTATAACCGTCAATCTTTTTTGTTTCCCCACTTAACACCCAATCTTCAAACTTCATTTTATCATACAAAACACTATACATTTTGTTCTTAACCTCTGCATTCACTATAGCTTCTTTTGTCAATGAATTTTGAAACCAATTGTAGTTCATCCCCACTAGTATAGCTGCAATTTTATGCTGTAATGGGTCTTTAGGAATACTTTTTTCTTTTTTGAAATAAGAATTCGTTTTGTTGTACCTTAATGTAAAATTCATTAAATCTATCTCCGCATTTGTTACTCTCTCTAAGTTTTTATTAGTTATTTTTAACTTTAATGGCGTTATCTTATATTTTACAACTCCTGTTTGAGAAAAGCAAAAAGACGAAAAAATAAAAAATATTAAAAAATGTCTCATTATTTTTAATTTTAAAAGTAGCCGAATTATCATAAAATCCGGCTACATAGTTAATCAATTTTATTCGTTAGCATGCTCCATAAAAAGCATCATAAATAACATCATACTGCGCTAATGTTAAATTATCTCCATGTGCTGCCTCATATTCAGACATTTTCTCACAAGCATAACCATGACAATCATTTACTAGTTCTTTAGTGTTTTCTGCTTTTGTTGGAATAAAAGCACCTAAAAAAAGTGCTGTTAAAATTACTTTTTTCATAATTTGAAATTTTAAATGTTATTAATTAATTTATTCGATTACTCGTAATCATTTTTTCGAGAATTATTCTCTACACGTGTTTAAATTTAAAAAGACGAAGTTATAATGTGAACAGAAATA
>JAHDDQ010000005.1:0-1606 GCA_020629275.1 Tenacibaculum sp.
TCAGTAGATGAATACTTCTTTTTAAAATGATTATAAATAACGACTAATAACACGATAACCCCTGCAATTAGGTGTAATACATGCATAAATGTTATTCCAATAATAAACGACGTTGAAACTGTACTTTCTGGACCTGTAAAATACAATCCTATAGATTTCAATTCGTTAAACCCTACATATTGATACCAAACAAAGCCTATTCCTAATAAAAATGTTATTATTAGAAATAAAAACGATTTTTTAATATCGTCTTTCTTCAAAAACCTATCTGATACAATTAATGAAATGCTACTTAATAGTATTAAAGCTGTGCTTATGTAAAATGCTAGAGGCAATTCAAAAGTTACCCAATCTTCCCTTTTCATACTTACAACGTAAGCACTTGTTAAACCGGCAAAAAACATCACCATACTTATCATAGAAACCCATAACATTGGTTTAGCTGATTTTCTTTTTGCTGCTTTTAACTCGATATCTACCTGATCTCTATCCATCATTCTTAATGTAAAAATTTATCAATTACGTAAACTATAGGTAATACTGTTATATAAAAAACACTAGCTAGCATAAGTTTTCTAGCGTCGGTATTTTGTTCTGTTTTATATAGTTTGATTGCAAAGTACAACATAAACAAACCTAATAAAGCTACTATTATCGCTGTTATTATGTGAATCTGTAAACTCCCTGTAACTTTAAGTACGGGAGCTATAGATACTAAAATCATAACGCACGTGTAGAATATTATTTGGGCAATGGCTCCTTTGTCTTTTTTGTCCATAGGAAGCATGTGTAAACCTGCTTTGTTGTACTCTTCGAATTGCAACCATCCAATGGCCCAAAAATGAGGAAATTGCCAAAAAAACTGAATCATAAACAAAAACCCAGCCTCTACTCCAAATTTTCCTGTGGCGGCAACCCAACCTAACATAAAAGGAATTGCTCCAGGAATTGCTCCTACAAAAACTGCTAGTGGAGTAATTGCTTTCAATGGTGTATATGCACTTGTATATAAGAAAATAGATATTGCACCAAAGAGTGCACACTTTGGGTTTATAGAATATAAAATAGCTATTCCTGTTATTGTAAAAATTGTTGCTATGGTTAATGCTACATTTGGCTTCATTCTACCAGATGGTAGCGGCCTGTTTTTCGTTCTAATCATTAAAGCATCTATATCTTTCTCAATAACTTGATTAAATGCATTAGAAGCACCTACCATTAGGTATCCTCCTACAGCTAGTGATAATACGGTAATATAATTAGTTTGTTCTGCACCTAAAAGGTAACCAACAATAGAAGTAAAAACTACACTGATAGACAACCCTACTTTTGTAAGTTGTTTAAAATCTGAAAAAACTGCCTTAATAATATCTTTGTTATATATGATAGAAACGGATTTCAATTTGTCTTAAAAAATTTCTACAAAGATATTCCATTATTAGTTAACTACCATAATTTTTGAGAGGAATTGAAATAGAAAAAAATTAAAATCTACTTTGTAATTAAAAAAAACATGTTATATTTGCACCCGCATTAGCAATAATGCACAAGATCATTAAAATAATTTTTGACTACGCGAAAGTAGCTCAGGGGTAGAGCATCACCT
>JAHDDQ010000005.1:1744-78143 GCA_020629275.1 Tenacibaculum sp.
TTAAAATCCAATGGACTGTAATGTCCGTGCGGGTTCAAGTCCCGCCTTCAGTACGAAAGCCGAAACAAAATTGTTTCGGCTTTTTTTATGGCTTACTTTCCCTAAACCTTCTTACTTCCCAAGTTATATTTCAACATTATCAATTGATTATAAAATAAAAATATTTTTTTCGGAACATTATTTGTAAAGAATTTATAAAGCATACGTCTAATTCCTCAAATACAAATTATAATGAAAAAATTAATCCCAATAGTAGCACTATTTATCGCAGTTAATATTCAAGCACAAACTACTACTTTTAATACACTGCTTCAAAAGTATGTGGATGCTAAAGGAAATGTGAATTATAAAGGTTTCTTTAAAAACGATATCAAAACATTGGATAGCTATTTGGATTATTTGAAAAAAACGAAACCTAGTACTTCTTGGTCTAAGAATAAACAAAAAGCCTTTTGGATTAATGCATACAACGCTTATACAATGAAATTGATTTTAACACATTATCCTATAAAAAGTATAATGAAAATTAAAAAGAAAGGAAAAAACGCGTGGAAAATTCCTTTTGCTGAAGTTGGAGGAAAAACATATACCCTTGATCATATAGAGCATAAAATTTTACGAAAAAAATTATTTGATCCAAGAATTCATGTTGGTGTAAATTGTGCTTCAGGATCTTGTCCTAAATTACATAACAAAGCTTTTACAGAAAAAAATATTGACTCAGAATTAGAATCATTAATGAAACAATTCATTAATGATTCTAAGAGAAATAAACTTAGTAAAAAAAGCACTGTTCATATCTCTGAAATTTTTAATTGGTTTAAGGCTGATTTCACAAAGAATGGATCTGTAATTGATTACATTAATAAATATTCAGATAATAAGATTAACAACAATGCTAAAATTCACTATTTACCTTACGATTGGAATCTCAACGGGAAATAATAAGTATTTTTATATTTCACAATTATAAAAGATAATTAAAATGTCTAAAACATATTATGATCCTGCCGACTTACGTAAGTTTGGTAAAATCACAGAATGGAGCGAAGAACTTGGTAACAAGTTCTTTGACTATTATGGAAAAGTATTTGAAGAAGGAGCACTAACTGCTCGTGAGAAATCTTTAATAGCTCTAGCTGTAGCACACACAGAACAATGTCCATATTGTATAGATGCATATACGAAAGATGGATTACAACGTGGAATCACTAAAGATGAAATGATGGAGGCTATACACGTAGGAGCTGCAATAAAAAGTGGCGCAACTCTGGTTCATGGGGTACAAATGATGAACAAAGTGAATAAGTTAGAAATGTAAAAATCAGTTATGAATATAGCATTCATAATTTGTAAATAAACAATGAAAAAATCTCTTTTAGCAAGAAATAACGACTTAGCCAATACACAACGCCAATTAGACATTTTATCTAATGGTATTTTTAAAGATGGAGAATTGCCAACTTTTGCGGAAAAAATAAAGGAAACAAATCAGTTTCCTTTAAGGCCGAAACAGTTGGAAATTTTGCAGATTAATTTGGGCTATATGTGTAATCAAGTCTGTGCACATTGCCATGTAGACGCAGGACCAGACCGTAAGGAAATTATGACTACTGATACTATGCAACAGTGTTTAGAAGTTATAAAAAGAACTGGTGCTCACACACTTGATTTAACAGGTGGTGCTCCTGAAATGAATCCTAATTTTAGATGGTTTGTTGAAGAAGCTTCTAAAGCTGGAATAAAAGACTTTATTGTACGTTCTAACCTTACCATAATTCGTGCTAATAAAAAGTATTATGACCTGCCCGAATTTTTCAAAAAACATAATGTTCATGTAGTTTCTTCAATGCCTCATTGGACGCGCGGAAAGACAGATAAGCAACGTGGAGATGGTGTTTTTGACAAGTCTATTAAAGCACTTCAGATGCTTAACGATGTTGGCTATGGAATTGAAGGTAGCCCATTAAAATTAGACTTAGTTTACAATCCTTCTGGTGCTTTTTTACCTGGAGATCAGGTTGCATTGGAAAAAGATTTTAAGAAAGCCTTATTTGAAGATTTCAATATCAAATTCAATAGTCTATTTGCCATTACCAATCTTCCTATCAGTCGATTTTTAGATTACTTAATTGCTTCTGAAAACTATGAGGATTATATGCACGCCCTCGTTGACGCTTATAATCCTATGGCTGTTGCTAATGTTATGTGTACCAATACACTTTCTGTAAGCTGGGATGGTTGGTTATACGACTGTGATTTTAATCAAATGCTTAATTTAAAAGTGGCTAGTAAAGTACAGCACATTTCAGAATATAATGAAGAATTATTACAAAACAGAAGAATAATTATTAACCAACATTGCTATGGATGTACCGCTGGTGCAGGTAGCAGTTGTCAAGGTACCGTAGCCTAAACTCATGAAAAAAATCATTGTTTTTTTATTATTATCATTAAGTTCTATTACTATTTTTTCTCAAAATAGTTTAAAAGAGCTGCTACATAAAAATAACAATGAAGCTATACCGTATGTTACTGTTAAAAAACTACAACGTATGACTAGTAATGTAACTGTACTTGACGCAAGAGAATTAAAGGAATATAAAACAAGTCATATTAAAAATGCTATTCACGTAGGCTATGATCATTTTAATATAGAAAATACCGTACGTAAATTATCTTCAAAAAAAGATAGCCCTATTGTCGTTTATTGTTCTCTGGGCATCCGTTCTGAAGATGTGGCTGAACAATTAAAAGCAAAAGGATATACACAAGTGTACAATTTATACGGAGGTATTTTTGAATGGAAAAATGAAAATGGTCAGGTATATAATATAAAAAATCAACCTACTGAAAAAGTACATACTTTTAATAAAGATTGGAGTGTTTGGTTAAAAAAAGGGATTAAAGTTTATGAATGAAAACCTATTAATGATTTTTACTCGTAATCCAGAATTAGGGAAAGTAAAAACAAGACTCGCAAAATCATTAGGAGATGAAAACGCTCTAACTATCTACAAGATGCTGTTAGATAAAACAAAGGAAGTAACACAAAATCTTTCTTGTGACAAAGCAGTTTTTTACTCTGTAAAAGTTAGAGATAATGATATCTGGGATAATACGATTTATCATAAACATTCACAAGAAGGCGAAGATTTGGGTGAACGTATGCATAACGCTTTTAAGAAAGCTTTTGAAAAGGGGTACAAAAAAGTAGCTATAATTGGTAGTGATTTATTCGATTTGAAAGCCTCTTGTATTGATGTTGCGTTTCAACAATTAGATACAAACGATGTTGTCATTGGGCCTGCAAATGATGGTGGTTATTACTTATTAGCATGTAAAAACGAAGTTCCTGAAATATTTAAAGACAAAAATTGGGGGTCCAACACCGTTCTTAACGATACTTTATCTGATCTAAAAAATCATAAGGTATTCCAATTAGAAGTCTTAAATGATATTGATTATGCAGAGGATCTTGAACCGTACGAAATATTTAAACCTTTTATAAAACTCAAAAACCTTTAATTATGAAACTAAAATTACTTGCTTTAGGATTATTATTTACACAACTTATTAGTGCACAATGTTCAAGAACAGGAACTTTAACAGGAATAGACCAACCTACTATGTACCCTGTGTCGGGAACGACAAACTTTACGATTAAATCTGACGGAACAAGAGAAGTTACTTTTGAGTCTGACTTTGCAACCGTTCAAGGATTAAATCTACAAGTATATTTAACTACCACTGAACGATTAGGCCAAGGAGGTGACGAATTACTTATCTCTACACAACAATTACAAGATGATAACGGTGGAACAGATATGGGAGATGCAATTACAGGATCAAAAACATTTAGCGTTGCAAATACTGTAGATTTAACAGACTATACATATGTAATCATTCAATGCATTAACGCCGATGTTTTATGGGGAAGAGCAGAACTAAGCACTACACAGTCTGGTGCTGGATGTAGCGCTTTAAGCGTTGAAGATAATTTTTTAGCTAAGGCAACAACAATGTATCCAAATCCAGCAAAAGAAAGTTTTACAATCGATAATACTTCTGAGACTCCTTTAAACATAACTATATTTAATACTTCAGGGAAAAAAGTAGTTAGTTTAAAAAATTCAAAAGAAAAAAACTTACCAATTTCTTTATCAGGATTAAATGCAGGATTATATTTGGTAGAAATTAAAAACGACAATCAAAGAACATTTAAAAAACTAATTAAAAATTAGTTATCAACTTTATGCATACATCACTACATCAAACTATCGATTTTTTAAAAGAAAAAGGAATTGAAAACCCAGAAATAGGAATTGTTTTAGGAACTGGACTTGGCAAACTAGTCAATGAAATCAATATTGAGCAAGAAATTGCTTATGATGATATTCCAAATTTCCCAGAAGCTACTGTAGAGTTTCATTCTGGTAAATTAATTTATGGAGATTTAGCCGGTAAAAAAGTACTTGTTATGTCTGGTCGCTTCCATTTTTATGAAGGTTATAACTTATGGGAAGTTACGTACGGAATTAGAACCATGCACGGACTAGGGATTAAGAATTTACTAATTTCCAATGCAGCTGGTGCTGTAAATCTTTCTTATAAAAAAGGAGAATTGATGTTAATTGATGATCACTTAAACTTACAAGGTGGTTCTCCTTTAGCATTTAAAGGAGCAAAAGAATTTGGGAATATCTTTGCGGATATGCTAGCTCCATATTCAGAAAAATTAAATACGTCATTGAAAGGTATTGCTAAAAGCAACGACATTACTTTACACGAAGGAGTTTATGCGAGTGTTGTAGGTCCACAACTAGAAACAAGAGCTGAATATAGAATGCTTCAAATTTTAGAGGTAGACGCTGTTGGAATGAGCACAGTCCCAGAAGTTATTGTTGCAAAACAATTAGAATTGCCTTGTTGTGCAATTTCTGTATTAACTGATGAATGTGATCCGAAAAATTTACAGCCTGTAAATATTCCTGAAATTATGGAAGTTGCTGGGAAAGCAGAACCTAAATTAGTTGTGTTATTTAAAGAATTAATAGCAAAATTATAATGCTAAACAAACAAGTTGCAATTTTAACAGTACGATTAATACTGGGGTTTATATTCTTTTTTCAAGGATTTGGAAAAGTATTTAAATTTGGATTACAGAATGTGTATAAGAATTTTTTTGCTTCAAGTTATGGAGAGTTGCTTCCTGATTTTTTATTGTTATTTACAGCCTATTATACTTCTCTTGTAGAATTGGTAGCAGGAATTATGCTTGTTATTGGTTTTAAAAGAGATTATGCTTTGTATGCATTAGCATCTGTACTTGTAATTGTTACATTTGGCCACGGTCTAAAAGAACCTATTTGGGATTTATCTCACGTACTATATAGAACAATCTTATTGGTTGGTTTATTAGTACTACCCAAAGAACTTGATAAATTTTCATTAGACTTTTTAATTAAAAAAGATACATAAGAATGAGTTATTTAGAAACAACTAAAGACGTATATAAAGAAGCTGCATTAACCCCAGATGTTGGTTTATGTTGTACTACTAACCCAATTTGGGAGTTACCAGGATTAAAAATCCCTAAGATTATGCAAGAAATGAACTATGGTTGTGGTTCTACAGTTCATGCAAGAGATTTAACGAATAATCCTAAAATGCTATACGTTGGTGTTGGTGGAGGAATGGAATTATTACAATTTGCTTACTTCAATAGAAACAAAGGAGGCGTAATTGGATTAGATGTAGTTGATGAAATGCTAGAAGCTTCTCGTAAAAACTTTAAAATAGCAGAAGAACAAAACGATTGGTTTAAAAGCGACTTTGTTGATTTACGAAAAGGCGATGCAATGAATTTACCTGTGGAAGACAATTCCATTGATGTAGCTGCTCAAAATTGCTTATTCAACATTTTCAAGTCAGATGATTTGAAGAAAGCAATTGCTGAAATGTATCGTGTCTTAAAACCTCACGGTCGTTTGGTAATGAGTGATCCTACTTGCGAACAACCAATGAATGACGAGTTACGTAATGACGAACGTTTGCGTGCTTTATGTTTGAGTGGAAGTTTATCTATTGCCGACTATGTAAAAGCATTAACTGATGCTGGTTTTGGAACTATTGAAATCAGAGCTAGAAAACCATATCGTATTCTTGACCCTAAGAATTACCCTACGGATGAATTGATCTATATTGAATCTATAGAAGTAGCTGCCATAAAAGACCCAATGCCAGAAGACGGTCCTTGTATTTTTACTGGTAAAGCTGCAATTTATTATGGTTCTGAGGAATACTTTGATGACGGTAAAGGACATACTTTATTACAAAATCAGCCTTTAGCCATCTGTGATAAAACAGCTGCAGCACTGCAAGCTTTGGATAGAGACGATATCTACTTTTCAGAATCTACCTTTCATTATGATGGTGGCGGATGCTGTTAAAAAATAATTTCTCTGAGATATAAAATAAAAAGCGATTCCTTTAAAGAGTCGCTTTTCTTTTTAATTATTTCGTAATTTTCATAAGTTTCGAACGACTACTTTAACCTATTTTAAAGAACCTAATGTTTAATCTGAAAAAAGACATCGCTATTTTACTGTTTGCTAATACTTCTGGAGAAGAAGTAAAGCAAAAAGATATTGCAAATAGTAAATCGTTATTTCAGCATCTAAATACTAAAGTTCTTAAAGAAGTAAAAAAAACTGGACTTGATGTTATTGTCTTTTCAGAGAAGTTTCAACAGGGAAATACTTTTGGCGAACGTTTTTCTAATGCTGTTGCTACTATTTTTGAAAAAGGATATCAACACATTATTACCATTGGTAATGATAGCCCTAATTTAAGTGCTAATCATATCAATGAAGCTAAAGAAAACTTATATAACAACAAATATACTTTAGGTCCATCTTTAGACGGCGGATCTTATCTAATTACACTATCTAAAAATCAATTCAACAAAAAAATAGTTAAAGAATTACCTTGGCAAACCTCTAGCTTATTCGAGGCTTTATATAAACTTTTAAGCAATAGCAAATACGTTCATAAGCTTAATTTACTAAAGGATATAAATAATTTTACCGATTTAAAATATTTTCTCTTAAAAGGAAAATTCTTGAAATCAGTATTACAAATAATAATCGCTAATATCCTAAACCAACAAAAAAAGGTCATCACTTACGACATCGTTTTTACTTCTTTAAAACATACAAGAAAACTTTATAATAAAGGCTCTCCTATTCCTTCAATTTAAAATACAACATACTCAACTTTTACAGCAATTTCTTTTACATCAGTAATAGATAGGATTCGTGCTGTTTAACACTAAATTTCATCAACTGAAAATATTTACACAAACATGAAAATTAAGATTTTTATCGTTTTATTCCTTTCTATCATAATAAGTCAAGCTCAAGAAACCACAGGTAGTATAGAAGGGAAAATTATGGATATCAATAGCTCTTCCATTCCTTTTGCTACTGTTATTTTAACCGATTTGGAAACTAGTTTTACTTACGGAACTAGTTCGCAGGAATCAGGACATTTTGTAATTCCTAATATTCCGCCTGGAAGTTCTTATAAAATAGAGGTTCACTTTATAGGCTTTCAAACTCATGAAGAATCAGGAATAACTATAAATCTTGGAGAAACAACTACCCTAAATATTACCTTAAAAGAAGATAGTACAAACTTGGAAGAGGTGGTTATTTCTGGTAAACGAAATAAAATAAACACCTCAGTAATAAACACTAAGCAACTTCTTAAAACCCCAACCATTAGTAGAAGTGTCCAAGACTTAACACGTAATTTATCTGAAGCTAATTTAAATTCTTTTGGAGGAGCTAGTAATAGATTTAATAATTTTAATATTGATGGGATTGCCAGCAACGATGTTGTTGGTTTTCAAGAACCTGCAAGTGGAGCTGCTGGATCTTCTGCTAACGGAACACCTGGTAGTTTGTCTAGAAGTCAGCCTATAAGTTTTGGTGCTATAAAAGAACTTTCTGTAAAAACCTCACCTTTTGATGTAAGTATAGGTAATTTTACTGGCGCTAATATTAATGTGGTTACAAAAAACGGAACAAATACTACAAAGGGAGAAATTTATGGCTATGGAAACAATCAATTACTTATTGGCTCTTATGCAGATGGAGTAAAACAAAATGTACGTAATTTTCACGATCTTCAATTTGGTTTCGGTATTGGCGGAGCATTACAAAAAGACAAATTATTCTATTATGTAAATGTTGAACAAGCGTTGAGTGAAATACCGCTTATTGGTGCACCTGGAACTTCAGGCTCTAATATTGATAAACAAACCGTTATTGATATTGCAAATAAACTTGAAAACGACTATAATTACAACCCTGGTTCTTTTGAAAACAATACCATTAAAACAGCTTCTACAAAGGTTTTTGCTAGGTTAGATTATAATATTTCTAACCAACATAAATTAACTTTTAGAAACAACTTTGTCAAGAGTTTTGCAGATAATTTAGAATGGAATCAAGCAGTATTTAACTTCGGAAATCAAGGATATCGCCATAATAGCATTTTAAACAGTACTACCTTTGAATTGAACTCTAATTTATCTGAAAATACCTCTAATATTCTAACTTTTGGCTATACTAAAGTAAAGGAAGATAGAAGTTACGATGGACGTGTGTTTCCTCACCTAGAAATTAATGATTCTTCTAATCGAATATTTGCAGGAACATATAGAGAAGCCTCTATATACAACACTAATTTAAACACCTTTCAACTCACCAATAAACTTACTTACTATAAAAATAACCACACAATTACTGGTGGACTTTTATTTCAATACAACGATATTGATTATGGCTTCTTAACTGCCTGGAATGGACGTTGGGCTTATCGATCTGTGGATGATTTTCTAAATGATAAACCTTCACGAATTAGAGGGGTGTATCATACAACTAATAATACGTTCGATTTTGTGAATAATCGTCCTTCAGCAACTATTGATGTATTAACCTCTGCTTTTTATATTCAAGATAAAGTAAGAGTAAACGATCAATTCTCTGTAAATTTTGGACTTCGGTTAGACAATCAGCTTTTATTAGATAATTTACCATTAAGTTCTTTAGTAAAAAACACTCCTGAGTTTAGTGATTTTACAAATAAAATAAACACTAATCCACATATAAATCCTAGAATTAATTTTGAATATCATTTAGATAAACGAAAAAAATATACTGTTCGTGGTGGTAGTGGACTTTTTACAGGAAGGATTCCTTATTTATGGTTTGCTTACGCTGAATATATCTCTGGAACAGATTATTTTAATGTCGATATTCGTCCTAACGGAAATACTGTTCTACTAGAAGAAAATTTAAGCACATTAGCAACACAGCAGCCAGGATTAACAGAAATTAATCTAATTGACAATGATTTTGAGCTTCCTAGAGAATGGAAAACACGCTTAAGTTTTGAAGCGAAATTACCAAACCAATTTAAATTTACTGCTGAAGCTACCTATACCGATATTCTAAAAGGTATCTTCTTTCAATCCATCAACAGACGTTTGGACTTTAGCACTTATTCTGGTGCTGACAATAGACAATTTTATAACGGCACTCGAATAAATGACGACTTTACTAATGTGTTTTTACTTAGTAATTCAAATAAGGGTTACCGTTATAATATTAACCTAGGACTGTATAAATCAACTAAGAATTATAGTGGCTTTTTTGGGTATACAAATGGAAAAAGTAAAGAAGTTTCTAGCACCGTTCGAAATTCTTCTGCAGCAAACTTCGAATGGAATCAAACGATCAACTCTAACGACCCTGGTTTATCTTTTTCAAATTTTGATTTGCGTCATAAATTAGTTTCTTCTCATAGTTATAATTTTAATTTTAAAAACGAACAACAATTACAACTTTCAATGCTATATACTGCTACTTCAGGAAGTCCATATTCTGTGGTGTATCAAGGAGACGTTAATAGGGATGGTTCGTCCCGTAATGATTTAGTATATATTCCTGCTAATGAAAGTGAAATTCAATTGCAGAATATTACAGACGGTACTGGAGCAGTAATTATTTCTGCTCAAGAACAATGGAATCAATTAAATAATTTTATTGAAAATAACGATTATTTAAGAGATCGTAGAGGAAACTATGCAGAACGAAATGGCGGAAGAACACCATGGAATCATCAGTTAGATGCAAAATTCTCATATCGTATTCCTTTTGAAAATGGAAATAGTTTACATGTAAGTTTGGATATCTTTAACGTACTAAATCTAATACATAAGGATTGGGGAAGGTTGGTTTTTGTACCTAATGTTGTGAATTCCAACTTTAATTTACTAGAGTTTAAAGGCGTAGAAAACAATCAACCGATCTATCAGTTCACCTTACATGAAGATGCTAAACCGTGGGTAATAGATGCGATTAACTCACGATGGAAAGCACAACTAGGGTTGAAGTATCAATTTTAATTTTCGTTAACATAATGAAATGTAGTAAACTATTTTTTTGTTTTATCATGTTGTATTGTGATAACATGATAGTTTTAAAATATCAGATAAAGAATAAAACACAGCTATTTTCATTATTTTTATAGGTAGATAAACACATTTGTAATCGTATGGAAAAATATATAAATCTCATATCAAAATCATATAGTGATTATTGGAATTATTTGAAACAATCTGTACTATTTGAATTGAATTGGGAAAATTACTTTTACGGTTTAATTCTTATTTCTGTTTTAGTTTGGGGGCTAGAAATTCTATTTCCATGGCGGAAGAATCAATCTGTATTTAGAAAAGATTTTTGGCTAGATACATTTTATATGTTTTTCAATTTCTTTTTATTAAATCTGATTGTTCTCATTGCACTGTCGAATACTACAGAGCAATTGTTGAATGATTTATTAGGATATGTTGGATTATCAGTTGCTAATTTCCAGGTTTTCAGCATTAATAATTTCCCATATTGGTTACGAATTTTCACCTTCTTTATAATCATTGATTTCGTACAATGGTATACACATACACTACTTCACAAATATGAATTTCTGTGGAATTTTCATAAAGTACACCATTCAGTAAAAGAGATGGGATTTGCTGCACATTTACGCTATCATTGGATGGAACCAGTAGTATACAAGTCTATGAAATATATTCCCCTAGCAATTATGGGAGGATTTTCCGCTCAAGATGTAGCAGTAGTTCACTTTTTTAATATTATTATTGGGCATCTAAATCATGCTAATATTAACTGGGATTATGGAATTTTAAAGTATGTTTTAAATAATCCTAAAATGCATATTTGGCATCACGCAAAAGAGCTTCCTAAGGAAAGAAAGAAAGGAGTAAACTTTGGAATTACTTTAAGTATTTGGGATTATATATTCAAAACAAATTATATTCCACACTCTGGGCGAGATATAGAGATAGGATTCCACGGAGAAGAAAACTTTCCTAAAGATTTTTTTAGCCAGGAACTCTATCCTATCAATAAGAAATAAAATGCTTAAAGAAAGGCTATTTAAGTGGTTAACGATAACTTTAATTATTATCTTCTCAGTAGGAATTGGATCCCTTATTTACTGCTCTTACAATACAAATCGATTTTACGAATTACGTGAATATCTTAATCAAAATTCTATTGAACTAGTTACAAATGATAATCTAAATAGTAATGAAATCACTATTTATTGGCAGTCTGAAGTTAATAATGGTGAAGTAATTAAAAACGGACAATTAACCGATTTAATTTACAAAGAATATGGCATAAATCGATTTAGTATACTTTACAAAAAAGATACTATTAAAAAATTCATGTACTTTAAAAGTAATAATTGGCATGGGCACAAACATATAATAGTTTTATCAAAATTGAATGATACAGAAGTTGAAGCTAATGTAGAAATAGTTGGACCAGATGTTTATTAAAATTTTTAGGTTTTAAAAATATTGACCGATTCCAAATACTAATCCCTTAGTTTGATTTTTTAAACTAAATCCATAATCAATTCTAAAAACAGCATTATAAATTTTCTTATTAATAAAACGAAGTCCTACTCCAGAGAATAACCGAACATTTCTATCCTTAAAAAAGTCATTTAACTCCCCTCCTGGTTGTCTCCATGTTCCTGCATCAAAAAAAGCATTACCTTGAATTGTTAGCCATTTTTTATCGTAAAAAGTATGTCTATATTCTGTATTATAAACAATACTTCCTGTTCCTCTATCCACTAAAATACCGACTCCTCTTAAATTAACATTATTATCCAACGCAAAAGGAGCAAAAGGAGAATCGTTATTACTTGACAATCCTATACGTAATCGATTTGCCCAATTTCCTTTCTCTCCTACTCTATCGTAATAGAAGAAATCATTCCAAGTAATAAAAAAAGTGTCCTGAAAATTATTTGTAGAGGTTACATATTGAACAGTTAATGAACTCTTAAATCCCTCTACATAATGAAAATAATATTCTAGATTATTGTAATCATATAACAGTTTATATAGTACTTTATCTACTTCTAAATTCTGAGGAACTTCAGAACTCGTAGCCCCCGTTAAATATTGATATTTTTCGGTAAAATAATTCATTCCAAAAGTTAACAAATGATTTGGGTTAACTTGATATAAACCCAGAATTTCAGAAGAAATGTTATTATACAGATAATTTGCTGTTTGATTATCAAAAAATAAAGGCTCCTCACTTTTCCAGTTCTGATGATTTATTGCTAATCCGAGTTTTTTAGAAAATAGATTAGGAGCTCTTAAACTAATCCCATATGTATTGTAACCATTATTTTGATAAAACCCTCCTAAAGCTATATTTCTACCTAAAAAATTATAATCATAAACTCCTAACTTATACGCAAATCTGTTGTTAGTAGTTGTCCAAAAAGCCAAATCTGGAATTACTGTAAAATTCTCCTCTATGTGAATGAAAACATTGTAGAGGTTTTCATGTGAATAAAAAATCTGGTAATAAGCATGGCCAACTGCAGGTAATCTTTTTAATTGTTTTATATCCTTATTTAAGGTGAGTGAATCTAACGTTGTTCCTTTTTTAGTTTTTAAAAGACTTTTAATAAAAGAAGCTTTTGTTCTTTTTATACCTTTTATTTTTATATCAAATACTATTTTTTCTTGTGACTGTACTTTAAAACACAAAAAAAGCAGTAAGAAATGTAGTATGAGTTTTTGTTTCATCTGGTAGATTAAAATGTTTTTTCAGCATGTAAATTCACCCAATTATCTTCACTAACACCAAGAATTGTCATGGTATATTTTTTAGTAATATCAAGCTTCGGGGGAGCTGCTGTATTAATAGTTAAAACTACATTACTTGTATCATAATAGCGGAAACACAAATCTGTAGTGTACGTTCCTGATATAAAACCATCTCTATCATTAACCAATGCTTGAAAATAGATAACATCATCATTCGACAAACTTGCATTCCAAGAAAACTTTGTAGACATGGGCTTTGTATTATCGATATTTATTGAAGTGTTATATATTGTTGGCTTTGTTTTTTGTTTTAATCGAATTGGATTGGATTTATGTACTTTTCCTTCCGATAAAAAAGTAACAATACCCCAAGCTTCGTGAGGAAGATCTCGATTAAAACGAGCTAATTTATTTCCTAAAACTGGTTCTTTAGAAAAGTTTTTCAGCGTGTAATTTGCAAAATTATTAGGATCTACATTAGTATTATCTGTTTCGTAATACCGGTATTCAGAACTTCCTTTTATTGGATAATAATACACAAATACAACATCCATATTGGTTTCTTTACTTCCTGCACAAGCAATAACTTCGTCTAATTTTTTATCATTATGTAACATAAGATAATCACTTAAAGTTACCCCCGAAGGCATAACCTCGTTCTTTGAACATGACAATAACATAATAAAACTAAAAAATAAAAGTAATTCCTTATTGCGCATATAACTTTCTAATTAATTCTTCTGTAGGTTTATTCTGTGGTGTAAATCGATTATTGGTTTTACCTCCTACTTTTTTATGATCGTGAAACCATTTCCATAAAAATCCACCAGCAAACCAATCTTCCTTCCAAAATTGGTTGTAAATAGCTTGTGTTGCATTCATTTGAGCTTCTAAGTTTACTTGGTTGGCAATACGGTTAGACTTCCACGGTTCTTTTCCTGTGTAATTAACACTTCTGTAGCCATATTCAGTAAAAAGGATAGGTTTATTATAACGTTTTTGTAATGTTTTAACTGTCTCTTTATGTGGTAACCAACCTTTTTCAAAATCATCAACTGTTGGTGTTTTTTCTTCGCTTAAAGGAAAATAGGCATCTACTCCGATATAATCTAAATCTTTCCAAAAAGGCACTCTTTTAAATTCATCCCAATTGGCAGCATAGGTAAGCTTGCCGTGATATATTTTCCTGATTTCCTTGATCAGATTATTCCAATACTCAGGTCGATTCATTACAAACTGCTCTAACTCTGTTCCAATACAAAAAATTTCTGCTTTAATTTCTTCAGCAAGTGCTGCAAACGCTAGAATAAAAGTAGAATATGATGTTTCTAACTGTCTCCAATCTTCATCCGAGTTCATTTTTATATACCCTGTATATTCACCTTTCCAAACCCAAATTTGAGGTTTCAACATGGTTTTAATTCCATTCTTCTTAAACGCTTCTCTATACTGCTTAACCCCTTCTTTGGTTTCACCAAACCATTGACGAGAGGAGTTGTATTGTACTTTAGGAGATGCTAAATCTTTAATAAAACCAAAAGGCATCAGTGAAACGTAGTTCGCTGACACCTTTTTAACTGGTAAAATATGTTCTTGATTTATTGCTACAGATGAAGCAACAAAACTTAATCCATTTATCTTTTCTTTTTGACCGTTGCATGCTTGAAATGCAATACAAAAAACTAGTAAGGAAAACCATTTTAATTTCATATCCTAAAAATAACAATTAAATCATTTTCCTTAATCTTACATCCTAAAATAATGCTCTCAATCCTATACTATATGTCTCTCCTAATCCTTGGAAATTAAATCCTCTTACAATATTACTATATAGCACTTCTATATTTAAAACATCTGTTAATTGGTATTTTCCTCCAAAACCTACGGCTGTATTGTCTTGCTCAAAATCTCCAAAGCGTTCTGAATGTTGAACAAAACCTAAAACAGTTGCTTTTTGTGTTGGAAAATAACTCATGAAAACTCCTGGAACTACTAAAAATGTATTGTTAGCAAAGCTTTTATCATCTCCAAAACCATATTCTGTATTCAATTCAGTAAATAACTGCCAATCTCCTGAAGGAAATGTATAATCATAGAAAAATCTGTTTTGGAAAGACCAAGCTGTTTGATCTAAAAATCCGTTAGGATTATTATTCTCATCTCCTTTTTCTAGCAAAGGAATGTGTATTGCACTTTGAAAAGAGAAATTACTAACGCTCTCAAATGGCTGAATCTTTACCGATGGTGCGATAGAGGAAATTCCTTTTCTGTCTGAATTAGTATCTTCAAGACTAAATACTGATAATGCTTGTCTTCCAGCAAATGTATTTGAGCGAAACTCAATAATTCCACCGACATTAATTCTATTATTTTCTGAAATACCAGTAAAAACTTCAACTGTAGATGTGAAAAAATTAGCTCTTGCTGCATCTTGGGAATCACTACTATTCGCTCCAGTTACTTTAGTTTGTGTATACAAACCATTAAACCATTTGATATCCCACTGCCCTTTATTTAATAGTTTTGATGGAGTAAATACTTGTAAGTTGTTTTTTTCTTCTTGTTCTTGTTCTTCTTCTTGAGAAAAGCCAGCAAAACTAATGAATGCTGCTGCTAAAAAAATTGAAATTCGTTT
Organism: Tenacibaculum sp.; assembly: GCA_020629275.1. Classification (GTDB taxonomy): domain Bacteria; phylum Bacteroidota; class Bacteroidia; order Flavobacteriales; family Flavobacteriaceae; genus Polaribacter. The sequence continues at coordinate 17,614 of JAHDDQ010000005.1, forward strand.
CATACTTATAATTCTTATAATCTTTGGCTGAGTCGAAAAAAAAATATGATGATTACATTTTTTGATTTGAATTCTTTATTTAAAATCGTTCTAAATTTAATTAAAAAGTAAATTCTTACCTTTTAAATCGACATAAGCAACAGCAATTCTCTAAACACATGGAACATATTGTCATTATTGGTAATGGAATTTCGGGAGTAACTACTGCCCGACATATTAGAAAACTTTCTGACAAGAAAATAACAATCATTTCTTCAGAAACTGAACACTTTTTTTCAAGAACAGCTTTAATGTATGTATACATGGGGCATATGAAGTTTGAAAACACAAAACCTTATGAAGATTGGTTTTGGGATAAAAACAAAATAGAACTCAAAAAAGCATTAGTTAGTCATATAGATGTTGATGCTAAAGAATTAAAGTTAGCTAATAATGAAACTTTTTCTTACGATAAACTAATAATCGCTACAGGATCTAAACCAAATAAGTTTGGTTGGCCCGGACAAGATTTAGATGGAGTTATTGGTATGTATCATAAACAAGATCTTGAGCAACTAGAAAAACTAGCGCCTAACAATAAAGCTTGTAATAGAGCTGTAATTGTTGGTGGCGGACTTATTGGTATTGAATTGGCTGAAATGCTACATAGCCGCGATATTCCTGTTACTTTTCTTGTTCGTGAAAACAGCTTTTGGAGCGGTGTTTTACCAGAGCAAGAATCTGCGTTAATCAATAAAGAAATTACAGACAATCATATTGATTTACGTTTAGGAGTAAATCTTAAAGAAATAAAGGCCGATGAAAATGGTAGAGCTAAGTCCGTAACGATTCTTGAAACGGGAGAAGAAATTCCATGTAATGTTGTTGGACTTACTGCTGGTGTTTCTCCGAATATAAACTTTGTTAAAGATTCAAAAATTGAAACAAAACGAGGTGTTCTAGTAAATCGCTTTTTAGAAACAAATATTCCTGATGTATACGCAATTGGCGATTGTGCCGAACAACGAGAAGCCATTGGAGAGCGAAAACCAATTGAAGCTGTTTGGTATACTGGTAGATTAATGGGTGAAACACTTGCACAAACTATCTGTGGAACTAAGACTGAATATAAACCTGGACATTGGTTTAATTCTGCAAAATTTATTGATATTGAATATCAAACTTATGGATGGGTTTGGGCTAAGCCTAAAGAAAATGAAGCTCGTTTTTATTGGGAAGACCAAAGCGGTAAAAAAGCTATTCATGTTAGTTATGATAAAAATACACGTCGATTTATTGGTATAAATACTTTTGGTATTCGCATGCGTCATGAATTTTTCGATCGTGTATTAACGGATCGGAAGTCGGTGGAATATGTTATAACTCATTTGGCCGACGCAAATTTTGATCCCGAATTCTACAAGCATTACGAAAAGGAAATTGTTACAAAATTTAATACCGAAAACGCCACAACCATTCAACTAAAAAAGAAAAGCTGGAAACGCATATTCAGTAAGGCTTAAAATAAAAGACATCATGAAAGTAATTAAAAATATAGGGTTAATCATATGTTTTATAGGATTTGCCATTTTCACAGCGAGTATATTTACAGGTACCAACAAGGTTTCTGAAGAAGCGTTTAATAACTGGGCTTCACAAAAAGTAAAAAGTGAGTTTTTTATAGAAAAAGCTAAGAAGGAAATTGTAGGAAAAGAACTTAGTACTTACGAATTATCAAATAAAATCATTCAAATAGCTGAAGCTTCTAATGAATATCATAAAAGTCAGCAAGAAATAGCTTGGGATAAAATTATTTGGATTAAATATAAAACCTCAAAAGACTTTGTGTATCCTTTAGTTAGAGCTTCCGCCACTGGATGGGTTGCCAATAATCAAGGTTTATTTTTTTGGTTAACTTTTGGACTAGCTATTTTTGGTGGTACAATTGCTTTTTTAACCGATTATAAATTATTAGGACCAGCTGGAATCAAAAATAATGGTATTTTTCAACATTCTGCTACCAACAGAGGGGCATTAGGTATGCTTGCCTTTGTTTACTTTGTTGGATTTTATGTACTGCTATATTTCTTCCCTAACTATTTAATTAACCCAATACTTTCTGTAAATCAGATTAGTAAAGGTTTAAGTGGAAATGAATCTAGTCAGTGGTTCTTGTATGGATTTATGTATTGTGCTGTAATGACTGTATTTGCGATTAGAATGTTTATTAAATATAGACATAACAATTATCAACTTGTAAGAACCGGAGTCGTATTATTCTTTCAAATCGCATTTGCTTTCTTGATTCCTGAAATATTGGTTGCTTTCAATAAACCATGGTTCGACTTCAAAAATGCATGGCCTTTAAATTATACATTCTTCTTTGACTACAATATCAACAACCTGATTGATAGTGGTAATCTTGGAATCTTTATGCTTGTTTGGGGTATCATATTAACGTTGATTATTGTACCTGTAATGGTTTATTTTTATGGTAAACGTTGGTATTGTTCTTGGGTATGCGGATGTGGAGGTTTAGCAGAAACTTTAGGAGATCCGTATCGTCAACTTTCGAGCAAATCATTGTTTTCTTGGAAAATTGAACGCTGGCTAATACATGGTGTTTTAGTTTTTGCTATTGCCATGACTGCTTTAACTCTTTATACTTATTTTGCGGAAATTGAAAGCTGGAAAGAGGTTGCTTTAGGGTTCTCTGCATATGATATTCAAAGTACATACGGCTTTTTAATTGGCTCTATCTTTTCTGGTGTTATCGGTACTGGGTTCTATCCAATACTAGGTAATCGTGTTTGGTGTCGTTTTGGCTGTCCTTTAGCTGCTTACATGGGACTTATTCAGCGTTTTAAATCTCGTTTTAGAATTACAACCAATGGTGGTCAATGTATTTCTTGTGGAAATTGTTCTACTTACTGTGAACAAGGAATTGATGTTCGTGCTTATGCTCAAAAAGGAGAGAATATTGTTCGGGCTAGCTGCGTTGGTTGTGGGGTTTGTTCTGCAGTTTGCCCAAGAGGAGTTTTAAAACTAGAAAACGGACCAGAAGAAGGAAGAATCAATCCAACAGAAGTACTTCTTGGAAACGATGTTGATTTATTAAAGTTAATGAATGAAAAGTAAACTCTTATTATTTTTTATTATTTCAATTCTTACAGCAAATGCTCAAAAGAAATATGTTAAAACCTATTACGAAAATGGGGCATTAAAAGAAGAAGGATGGTTGAAAAATAATAAAAAACATGCTTACTGGTTATTTTATCACTCAAATGGTGAAATAAAAGAAAAAGGGCACTATAAAAACGGATTAAAAAATAAATATTGGTACTTTTATCGCCAAAATACAACTTTACACAAAGAAGGACATTTTAAAAATGGATTAAAAAACAAATGGTGGCTATTCTATGATAAACATAACAATATTATCAATAAATGTCAGTTAAAAAACGATAAGAAGAATGGTTATTGTTTAATCTACAAACAGCAAAAGTTAGTGAGTGCTTCTAGATTTAAAGATGGTAAAAAAATAAAGGAATGGACAGATTTTTCTTCCTTCAGACAGGAGAATAATCTAAACGATTTAAGACAATGAAAAAACCTTTGATTAACGTTATTATACCAGCTTATAACGAAGAAAATTCTATCGCTAAAGTTATCCGTGATATCCCTAAACTTGTTAATGAAGTAATTGTAATTAGTAATAACTCTACTGATAATACGGAGAAAAATGCGAAACAAGCCGGTGCTACTGTTCTAAAAGAAAATAGACGCGGCTATGGTTACGCATGCTTAAAGGGAATGGAGTATATAGCTGATAGTAGTATTAAGCCAGAAATTATCGTTTTTTTAGATGGTGATTACTCTGATTATCCTGAACAACTTCACGATATTATCCAACCAATTGTCGATAAAAACATCGATTTTGTAATTGGTTCACGTGTAAAACGACTACGTGAAAAGGGTTCGATGACGCCTCAGCAAGTTTTTGGTAATGGATTGGCTACTTTTTTAATGAAATTATTCTTTAATGCTAAGTTTACAGATTTGGGTCCTTTTAGAGCCATAAAATATGATAAATTACTCGCATTACATATGGAAGACAAAACTTATGGTTGGACAGTTGAAATGCAGTTAAAAGCACTAAAAAAGAGATATTCATACACAGAAGTTCCTGTTAAGTATCGAAATAGAATAGGCGTATCTAAAGTTTCCGGAACTGTAAAAGGCACAATTCTAGCAGGGTTTAAAATATTAAGTTGGATTTTTAAATATAGTTTTAAATAATGATCATAGAATACATCATTATCGTTTTATATAGCTTATCGCTATTATTAATTTTTTTGTATGCTTTAGCACAGTTAAACTTATTGTTTAATTACCTAGCTTCTAAAAACAAAATAGACGATTCTCCCAAATTTGATTTAAATAATCCTGAAGAAGTTCCGTACATTACAATTCAGTTACCCGTTTACAACGAATTATATGTTATGGAACGTTTACTGGATAATATAGCATTGATAGATTATCCTCGAGAAAAATTAGAAATTCAAGTACTTGACGATTCTACTGATGAATCTGTTCATACTACCGCAAAACATATTGAAAAACTGAAGCTAAACGGCTTAGATATTCAACATATACGAAGAACTGATAGAACTGGTTATAAAGCTGGTGCGCTTAAGGAAGGGTTAATTATTGCGAAAGGTGAATTCATTGCAATCTTTGATGCTGATTTCTTACCAAAATCATGTTGGTTAAAAAATACAGTTCCTTATTTCAAGGACTCAGAAGTGGGCGTTGTTCAAACTAAATGGGGACATATTAACAGAGACTATTCGACACTAACAAAAGTACAGGCTTTTGCATTAGATGCTCACTTCTCATTAGAACAAGTTGGACGAAATAGCAAAGGCCATTTCATTAATTTTAATGGGACTGCTGGCATTTGGCGTAAAGAATGTATCATAGATGCTGGAAATTGGGAAGGAGATACTTTAACAGAAGATTTAGATTTAAGTTACAGAGCTCAGTTGAATAAGTGGAAATTTAAATACCTTGAAGATGTTGTTACTCCTGCAGAATTACCAGTGGTAATTAGTGCTGCGCGTTCTCAACAATTTAGATGGAATAAAGGTGGAGCTGAAAATTTTCAAAAAATGCTCACCAAAGTTATCACTAGTAAGAATATCAATTTCAAAACTAAAGTTCATGGCTTGCTACACCTTTTAAATAGTTCAATGTTTACTTGTGTGTTTATGATGGGGGTTTTGAGTATTCCAATGCTTTACATTAAAAATAAATACGGTCATTTAGAACTATATTTTTTAGTAATGAGCTTCTTTATTGTTAGTACATTGATTTTCTTTATTTGCTATTGGTTTATGTACAAAAACTCCTTTGGTGGCGGGTTCAAAAACTTTATAAAATATATAGGAGCCTTTTTTACTTTTTTCTCTATCGCTATGGGGTTTTCATTGCACAATACTATTGCCGTACTAGAAGGTCATTTTGGTAAAAAAAGTGAATTTGTTAGAACTCCAAAATTCAATATTAAAACATTAAAAGATAGCTGGAAAAACAATAAGTATATTACAAAGAAGCCTTCTATAAACGTAATAATTGAAGGAATTTTAGTTCTTTATTTTGCCTTTGGTATGTATAGTGCATTTGTTGTTGGTGATAAAGGAGGTGATTTTGGTCTGTTTCCTTTTCATTTTATGTTATTCGTTGGTTTTGGATACGTATTCTTTAAATCTATATTTTCAAAAGCATAATAATGTACTTTTTAAGAAAATTACGCTTCTTTGTTATAAGCTTAATACTAGCTATAATATATTATCTATTTGCTTACGATTTACAAAGAACTGATTTTAATAAACTACTTTTATTTTGGAGTATTTTATTTACAGGTTATTGCCTGCTAATTTCCCATAAGCATAAAATATCAACGAAATCATTAGTTATTATTAGTATTGTGTTTCGTTTAATATTCCTACTAGCGATACCTAATCTATCTCAAGATTTTTACCGATTTATATGGGATGGAAGAATGCTCTTTGAAGGTTTTAACCCTTACCTTTCTTTACCTCAAAATTTTATTGAAGAAGGAAACTTTCCTATTTCTCAAGCCAAAGCACTTTATGAAGGTATGGGACCTATGAATGGAAGTCATTATACCAATTACCCTCCATTAAATCAGTTTTGCTTTTTTTTAGCATCTCTATTTTCTAATTCTTCAATACTTGGAGCAGTTATTGTAATGCGGTCTATAATCATATTTGCAGACATTGGAATATTATACTTTGGATCCGCACTTTTAAAAAACTTCGATAAAAACCCTAAACTGATTTTTCTGTATTTATTAAATCCGTTTATTATTATAGAGTTAACTGGAAACCTACATTTTGAGTCTGTTATGCTGTTTTTCTTTGTGTGGTCTTTGTACTTACTGCAAAAGAAAAAATGGTTGCTCTCAGCCTTTATTTTAGCATTTTCAATTAATATAAAGTTAATCCCTTTACTCTTTCTTCCTTTGTACTTAAAATGGTTTATGACTGATGTTAATTTTAAGTCTAAAAAAGAAAATTTCGGAAAACTCTTACTATTTTACGTTGTAGTAATTATAACCAGTATCACTTTTTTCATACCTTTTTATAATCCTACATTATTAGCAAATTATAGTAATTCTGTTGGACTATGGTTTAGAAATTTCGAATTTAATGCTAGTTTTTACTATATCTTCAGAGAAATGGGATACTTATTTAGAGGATATAATGAAATCGCAGTTATTGGTAAAATAATGCCGTTGTTGACTGTAATTTTCTTAATCTGTCTAAGTATCTTTAAAAGAAATAAACCTACTAAAGAACTTATAACATCGATGTTATTTGGGCTATCTTTCTATTACTTCACAACAACAACAATGCATCCTTGGTATTTGGCTACTCTTGTGATCATTTCAGTTTTCACAAACTACAAATATCCAATTCTGTGGTCTTTTGTTGTAATCTTGAGCTACCAAGCCTACTCGAATACACCATGGAAAGAAAATTTATGGTTTGTTGCAATAGAATATATAATCGTATACTGTTATCTTATTTATGAATTGGCTACAAAAACAAAACCCACTCAAAAATTGAGTGGGAAAAATTGCTATGAAAAAGAAAAAGAAAGTGGTTTATAACCACATCACAAATATAGCACATATATCTATATTCTAAAAAAGAAAATATTAAATTTTTGATACATTTTTATTTTTATCTATAAAATATTCTGATCCACTTTCTTTACATTTTGCATAACCGTTTTGGTTAAACGATAATTTGTGTCCATGTTCACTAACCCATCCTACATGTTTTGATGGATTTCCTATAACCAATGCATAATTAGCTACGTCTTTAGTGACTACTGCTCCTGCTCCAACAAAAGCATAGCTACCAATTGTATTACCACAAATAATAGTCGCATTGGCTCCAATGGTGGCTCCTTTTTTAACTATAGTTTTCTTATACTGACTTCTTCTATTAATCGCACTTCTTGGGTTAATTACGTTTGTAAACACCATTGATGGTCCAAGAAAAACATCATCTTCACATTCTACACCAGTATAAATTGATACATTATTTTGGACCTTTACATTATTCCCTAAGATTACCTCAGGTGATATTACTACATTCTGACCAAGATTACATTTTTTCCCTATCTCACAAGAACTCATTATATGGCTAAAATGCCATATTTTCGTTCCAGCCCCTATCTTACATCCTTCATCAATAATAGCAGATTCATGAGCAAAATAATTATTTTTAGTATTCATAAGAACAAAAATAAAAAAACTCAATCTAACGATTGAGTTTTTAATCTTATTCTACCATAAAACTTATGGGTAGTGTATATTTTACTTTAGCTGGTTTATCATTCTGAATGCCAGGCTTAAACTTTGGGATCTTTTTTAAAACTCGATTTGCTTCTTTTTGTAATCTAGGGTGAGGCGCTCTTACTTGAACATCAGTCACAAACCCACTTTTATCAATAACAAACTGAGTTAGTATTCTTTTTTTTCCACTTTTTAATCCTAAATCATTTGCTAAATCTGTATTAAAGTGAATATTTACTAACCTTTTTAGTTTATTTACTAAGCATTCTCTATTCTCTGTTTCAGAAAGTCCTTCACAACCTTTAAATACCGGTGCTTTCTGAATAAAATTAATAGATATTGGTTTAGGATCCTCTTTATCATCAATATCTTCGTCTTCTTTAGCTTCATTAGTATTGATTAGAAAATTTTTCTCAACTTCTGTATCAGTAGGTTCTATTATTACCTTTTTAGTAATCTCGACATTATTCTTTATTACATCTATTTTCTTGTCTAATACTACTTTCGGCTTAGGTTTAGGTTCGGATTTTTGAACTTCGACTCTCTTTTTAATTAAAACTGGAATTGCACTTACATCATAAATCCCTTCACTGGAGTCATTATATGTAATGGCTACCTTATTCTTTGGACTTTCATGTTCTAAAGATACATACACAATAAATAACACCAGTACTAGACCTAATTGTGTGAAAATTGATGAAAATTTCTCTAGTTGCTTTCTTGGCTGTTTTTTTAACTTTTTCATAAATAAATAGTTTTATAGTTAGACTTACTTATTACCAAGAAACATGCCAATAAAAAAAGCAGTTCAAAATGAACTGCTTTTAATTTAAATTATATATATAACTTACTACTCTACATTAAATGTAATTGGTAATGTATATCCAACACGTACTGCTTTACCTCTTTGCCTTCCTGGCTTCATTTTTGGTAATTTTTTTACGATACGTTCTGCTTCTTTCTTTAATCTAGGATGCGGTGCTCTTGCTTGAATACTCGTTATATTTCCTGTTTTATCAATCTTGAATTGTACATAAATTCTCTTCTTTCCTGAAGGTAAACCAAGTTCGTTTGCTAATTCAGCATCAAAATGTGTAACTACATGCTTACGCATTTTTTTGTTTAAACAGTCCTTTTTTTGTTGGTTAGAACCTGTACAACCTGGAAAAACTGGTACATCTTCAATAATTGAGAATGGAACGTCTTCAACTACTTCTTCTTCTTCTACTGCTTCAACGATTTCTTCTACTTCTACCGCTTCTGATTCATCAGTTTCAGTAGATTCTAAAACTGTTTCTTCAACTTCTTTATCATCTTCTACAACTTCAATTTTCTCAGGAGTTGGTGGTGGTGGAGTACTTGGTGGCGGTGGCGGTGGTGGTGTATTTTGAAGCATTATTGTTTCTTCATCAATCTCCGACCCTAAATCAGCAACACCTAAGTCACCATAGTTTTTATCGTATGTTTTATGCTCAATTGCTACATAAGTAACAAACAAAGCCAAAACTAAACCAAGTTGTATAAACAACTTGCTGTAATTTTCTAGATTAAATTTTGGATTCTTCTTTATTTCCATCCTGAAAGTTTTTAAAGGTTCGCTAATTTAATTAAATTATTTAATTTATCTTAAGTTTTACTTGCTATTTAACAATTTGTACTGTTTTTTTTGAATCATCCTAAAAATCAAAAATCCTAGTAGCACTCCAAATGTATTGGCTAGCATATCAAAATAATCGAAAGATCTATAAGTAGTAAGGTTAGCTTGAAAAAACTCCATTAAAACCCCGTACATAATTGCACATGCAATAACTAGAAGTTGATGTTGTTTTTCTCTAAAAGACAACAACCACAAAACAGTTAAAACAAGATAAGCTATAGCATGTTCAATCTTATCTAAATGACTTATATTTATTACTGTTTGCTTTCCTATTTTTGCAAGACTCAAAATAGCAATACTAATCGTGACTAGTATTGCTATATATTTAATATTATGCTTCAATAAGTTTCTTATAATCATCAGCACTTAATAAACCTTCTAGTTGTGTTGTATCTGATATTTTAACTTTAATCATCCAACCAGCTTCATATGGATTTGTATTTACTAATTCTGGTTCATCTTCTAATGCTTCATTAAACTCAATGATTTCACCGGTTAACGGCATGAATAAATCTGATACTGTTTTTACAGCTTCAACTGAACCAAATACTGCTTCAATTTCAACAGTTTCATCTAATGTATCAACATCTACATATACAATATCACCTAATTCGCTCTGTGCAAAATCTGTGATTCCAATAATAGCTGTGTCACCTTCTATTTTAACCCATTCGTGGTCTTTCGTATATTTTAATTCTGATGGAATATTCATTGTGTAGTTTTATTTAAATATATTTTATGTTTGTTAATTTCCTAAATTATATACCAAGTTAAATCCTGCATTAATTGATTGTCTTGGAAAGTTTGTCGAAATGGCGTATTCAAAAGTATTATGATTATAATAAAATGAAGCTGTTAAATTCTTATTTAAGTTATAATCTGCAAGAAACTTTATTCCAAACAAACGTTCACCTCCTGTAATTTGATTATTATCTTCATCTACAGATCGTATTAATGTTAAATTATCTCTTAATGAAATATCAGCTCTAAAATTGATATCTCCTTTCAGTATTTCTTTTTTACCAGTAATTCTAGTGATGAATTTCACATCTTTAATTCTGTATCCTAAACCTAAAACATATTCTGTTCCATTTATATCTGTTAATGTATTATTGTTTAGGTTAAGTGTTAAACTTCTATCTCTTTTTATTTCACCTTTCAATGAAAACGAATTACGCATCTTCATATCAACTCTAATTAAAGGAGAAAACTCATCAATTAAAGTCGCTGACGAAATTAGTAATTCTGGTTGATAATTTCCAGAAGAATTTTCATTTGGTACATTAGCTCCATCTACTTCATATTGAAGGTTATTCGTATAATTACCTATCGTATATGAAGATTTATAGCTATGAGATAATGTGAATGATGAAAAGTTTTTCTTGAACCACTTATATTTCATTAAGCCGTTGTAACGCATTGTCCAATTCGGTATTGGAATATTCTTAAATAAGCCTGTACTTGTTGAATTGGGATCTGTTCCTGAATATGCAGCTAAGAACGCTGGAACCATGGATTGTTGCCCATTCACTTTAAAACCTGGAGTATTTGTGTTATCAATATCTGAATTACTAGGAATTCCTCTTTGCGTAGCTATCCGTTTAGAAAAAATCTCTCTGTAGTTTAAAAACTTTTGGAATAACACATCACTATCTTCGAAGGCGGTTCCTAACATAAAATGACTAATACTAAAATTACCTGTTTCGAAAGCTCGTAATTCGCGATTCTGCTCGTAATCACTAAAGTTATCTGGGTTTCCGCCTGCCTTTAATTTAACGTCTAATTGCTGTGTTATATTTGATGTTCGTATCCTGTTTCCTCTAAAGTCTATTGTTAAATCTTTAAATGGTTTAACAGAAATGTTATAATCTAATTTATCAGCCTTCGTTCTACCAAAGTTTTTATTGTAGTATGTTTCATTTTCTTGTCTGGTTACTAACCATCCATTTTCAATTGCAGTATTAAGTATTTCTGTTTGACTACCAAATACAAAACCAAACGTTGGTGCCAAACTTCCATTGAAACCACTTCTACCTAAGAAACCAACCGATGGCCTGTATCCTTGTAATAAGGTACCATTTTCTTCAGAATAGCTAATTTTTGCTCTTTTAACCGCAGTTAAAACATCGTAAGTTCCTTTTAATAATTTCTTACCAAAAGATGCATTTTTCTTTAATTTAACTTTAGCAGATGCTTGATTTTTTCTGGCTAATGCGACGCCTCCTTTTTTAGTATTCCCATTCTTCTTTTGAATACCTTTCAGTAATAATTTTTCTAAACCTATTACTTTATAAAAGCGTTTAAAATCTAGATTAGCGTTAATATTATGCTTATTTGAATTTTGAATCATATTACCGATTCTATCTGTAATGTTTACACTAACACCTTCTTCTAAAATTGTACTTTGCGATGAAGCTTGCCAGTCAAAGTCAGCCGTATAACCATAATCACTTGTTAAGAAACTTAAAAAAGGTATTTTGTTAATTGGTAGTTTGTAGGTACCATTTAACGTTTGATGATATTGATTACGTCTTCCTAAAGTAAAGAATTTATCAAAAATTTCAAGTTCTTCATCTTGACCAAAACTATCGTATATATAATTGTTAGTCGCATTAAAGTTTAATTGTAGTGACTTCGTTAAATCAAAAGCTACAGTGTAATCCCAATCAAATAAAAATCTTCTTTGAATTAATTCTGGTTGTGCGCTCAATCCGGCAATTAGATTTCGTGATTGTTGTAAACTATAATTTCTATTGATTTTAGAGTTAATAGAAATTGTTTTGGGTACCGGATTAAAATTAATATCTCTTATTATTCTCCAGTACTTTCCTTTAAATTTACTTGATTTCTTAAACGGTTCTATTTCGAAAGGTTGGAAGTTAAAGTTATAATTTAAACCAGCTGTTAAATTTTGATTTACAAACCTTTTAATATTGTAATCTTGATGAAATTCTTCATTGAAAGCATAAGATACTGCAAGGTTTTCTACATCGTAAAATTTTGGTTTTTTGGTACTCTTTGGATTTCTGTTTTTCTTTACATTTATAAAGCTAATACTTTTTCTACGCGTATAATCTTGAGCGTTTTCTGCATTAGTTTTTACCTGATCTGAACCAGATTGTAAAGCATCAGTTAGTTCAACATCCTGGTATGAAGGATCAAACTTAGGATCAATAAACTCTTCACCATAACTATAACTCATAGGCACTTGCATGTTCCATTTTTTTGGCATCATTTTCCCTAATTGAACATTTGTAGCTACGTTATATTGTTTTGCTTCTTCTAAACTTCTTTCTTGTACTCTTTGATCAACGCTTCCGAAACCTACGGTAGACATTCTGCCTGCTAAAGATACATCTGCAACATCTGCAAAATTAGCATCAGCATTTAAAACAGCAGCCCAACCTCCTTTATTATCAATTCCTGCTGCTCTTAACTCATTAAACCAAATTTCTGCACTTTTGTTCGTTGTTGCACTATTTTTAACCCCTAACATTACTGTTCTTATTTGGGCTAATGTTGGATTTCCTTTTACTCTTATTATTATTCCTGAATCTTGAACTGGGTCTGGTACTGGATATAGTTGATTTACCAAACCGCTATTTCCTGTTCCGTCTCTATCTAATTTTACCTTAGCTAATTCACTCAAGATAACATCCAAATTATTTGCTTCAGGCCAAGCATCCAAAGGCGAAGGGTTATTTAAAACTCTAGATACTTTTAGTGGTTTTTCAATTTGATAAAAGTTATCATTTAAATCTGTTCCTAAACGAATTATAGCAACCATTTCGTCGTCTTCTAATGTTTGTCCCGCTACTGGCTGAGCATGTAAAAACATACGTAAATTTTTATATCTACGTAAATCAATACTTATATTTTTAAATATAGATCGCGCGTCGTCTGGCTCTAAATTTGTTACCTTTAATAGTGATGATTGCTCATTTTGACGTTGAATTCTATTTGTTCCTTGTAGTTGTTCTCTTACAATACCTGGTGGTAGTGAATAGGTTTCATTATTCTGTTCAATGTTAACCACTCCAACATCAAAGTTGTTTAAATCTGTTTGAACTAAAGGTGTTCCTACATCATCTAATTTTTTCGTATATCTTCTCCAATCACCTCTAACCAATTCTAGTTCTGCCATACGAACTACTACTGGCATTCTAAATCCAGTCATATACATACGCATAAATCGGATACTATTAAAGTCTGTTATACCTCCAACTGCCTGAGAAAATCCATTTCGTACTGGAATTCTAAACTGATACCAAGTTGGTGTTCTTGTTTGTCCGTTAGGTAATGTAATAGGTTGATCGTTTTTAACATCTACGATAAAGTTTGACCCTTTAATTAAATCACCTTTGTTTAAAGAGATATCATATTCGAAATACGCACTTACAGGATTCATTGTTTGATCTCTGTTTATGTCTTCTGTATCTGGATATGTAGACGAAGATGTTGGAAATGCTTCTCCTGACTGATCTATCGTTGGTGAGTTTCCTTCTGTTCCGTTATAATTTTTATATCGTGTTAAAACTGATGCATCGATAGCGTCTAACTCTGATCCTCTAAAAAACTGAAAATCATCTCCCGCAGGATCAGTCGCACTAAGCTTACTTGTATCAATATTTAATCCCAATCTAGTATTTAATCCTTGAATGAACGCTAACTCCTCATCAGAACGTAATCCATCTAAACCGATATCTTGCTGTGTTCTTTCATTAGCATCTGCGCTGAATGCATATAATATAGAAGGGTTTCTTGGAATGTTACCAAAGTTTGTTTCTTCTACATTTACACCAGGGTTTTTTATACCATCTCCAGGTAATCCATTCTCAAACTGCTTTTGAGAATCTCTTAAGATATCCTCAGAAATATTTCCTAAGTTTATAAATAGTTTACCTTGATTCGCTGGGTTTTGTGGGTCTACTCCAGAAGGTAAACCTTCTTCCTGTGTTATTGAGTAGTTCTCATAAGGATCCATTAACCAAAACTGGATATATTCTACATTGGCTTGCTCAAAATTATTTGTAGTTGTTAATGCTCTTGTGATTCCTCCCCAGTTTTCCTCAGGTCTTAAAAATGCTCCGTCTGGACTCACTTGTCCTGATTCTGTATTAAAATTATAAGGTCCTCTATCATTTGGATAGTATGCTAAATCTAATGTTCTAACCAAATTCAACTGTGTAATATCTAAATCAGTTCTTGGAAATAATTCATCAAAACGAACTTGACGAACTTCATCTCTTGACAATTCGATATCATCTATATTTCCTGGCCTGTTATTACTATTTGAATAAAACAACTGGTCTATGGTATACCAAGACAGCTTTGCTCTTTTATAATTATATCTTGGATCATCGGTTGCATCAGCAAAATCTTGAGATAAAGGACTACTCGATAAAAACCACTGTTGTGGTGAAGTTAAATTTATAGGTATTTGGGTTGCTTCAAAATCATCTAAATAAGAAGTTGCTCTTCCATTAACATCGATTCCGCTTGGTGATCCTGGAAGTAAATATGCCATATCTGCTCTTACAGATAAATTTGAAGGTGCATCGGTCTCTACAAACGGTAATTTATTTGCTAGTTTCGTAAAGTATGGTACTTCTGTAGAAAAATCTACATTTAACCCTAACATTATATTATCGATTGGTTCTGCTCCAAAATTAACTTTTGGCGTAATAGGCTGTTCGCTTACATTTAAAAACGTACCTCCTAAAATAAAATTTTCATTGAATTTATGTTCAATATCTACTCCTAAAAATGTTTTCCTTTGTTGGTTAAAAAACGTATTATTTTCAACAGAAGCATTAATTGGAACTCCAGATGCTTCCAAACCTGGGTCTAAAATTTGTACACGTCCTAACTGATAGTCTACTACATAATCAACTCCTTCTACTAACGTTCTTCCTCCAGCTGAAACTCTTACAGATCCTCTAGGAATATTAAATGCTCCTAACGAAATACCTCTACTAGTTTCTGATTTAAAATATCCTTTTAAGAAAAACTTGTCTTTATCTTGAAATTCATTTTTTGCTTGAATTTTAGTTGTTAGATATAAATCTTTAAAAACATATTTATTCTCGTCACCTGCATCATTTAGACGTTCTTCAAAATCTTCTCCAAAAGGTTCTGGCTCTGGAAAATATATTAACCCTCTAGCAGAATTTACTGTAATTCCTTCAACAAAATCAAAAAAACCATCTCCTCCTGGTACTCTAAATTGACTTTGGTCTAACTGGTCAATATTAAATAAATTAATAAGTGTTCTGTCTTGTAATGCTACTTCATTTGCTTTTTGAAGCGTGTTTTGTAATACTCCTGTTTCATCGTCTCTGTACAACAACTCGAAACGGAATCCTTCTTGACGAAGTGGATATGCACCTAAAGCATATACGTTCTTCATCATTAATCGCCACGTTGGAAAAGGCTTAACTTCAGTTCCTACTTGTCTTTTTGTTGTTAAAATTTCGCTACGCAATAATTTTACGGCTATATTTTCTGGAGCATTAATTCCATCATTAGAAAATTCTCCTACCTTAAAAATTGTTTCACTATTAGATGCACCAACAACAGTATATTCATAGGCTACTGCTAAAACCTCACCATCGTTTAATCTTCTGTTTAAAGAGATAAAACCTAACTGTGGGTGTAATGTATATTCATTAGCTTGTAATTTTCTTGCATTTTGTAAGTACGAATAATTTTGTCCTTGTTGTGGTGTAACTCCAATACTAGATATTGCCTGATTTACTGTAGCTATTTCTCTTATTCCTCCAGTAGTAACTTGTAATAAATTATTAATATCATTTACTCCATTGTATGGTAAGTTCTCTGGATTACCGTTAATACGAATAGTAGCAGGTGAATTCAAATTTAATCCTGGGTCAACTAAATCGTCTGGTTCTGATTCACCGATATCAGCAAAGGCTACAATACTTCGAAAGTCTGTAACATTCTGATTCCTATTGGTTACCCAAACTTCTACTCTATTAATATTTATAGGACTACTTACTAACGGATAATTTATTAATGCGCTTGCGTAAGTTTTTCTGAAATACTGAGATAAGAAGAAGTGACGGTCATTATCATAATCGGTAACTCTTAATTCAAAAGGTTCAATTACTGCTCCTCCTTCTGCGACTACCGTTTTTGATTGAGAATTTTGCTGTGAGAATGCTGTTCGTATTGTTGTTTTTCCAAATTGAAGATCGGCTCTAACTCCAAATAAAGCTTGCGCTCCGTTTATTAACGAGTTCTTGATTGGCAGGTTAATATTACCCGCATCTATCTTTTGAATAATATCATCTTCAGTTGGAGCATACTCAACTTTAATTACATTTTGAAAATCAAAAGTAGATTGCGTATCGTAATTTGCAGTAACTCGTAATCTTTTACCAACCTTAGCTTGTAAACTAGCACTAATTTGCTGATCGAAATCAAAGGTAAAGCTACTCTGATTTTCTACTGAAATCTGTGGGTTTTCTGTATTTTGATAAATTCCTCCTAGCTTAATATTTATTTGACCACTTGGAATTACTTCTACCTCATTTCCTCCAAAAATAGATTCAAAGAATTTAGAATTCACATAATATTTAGGCAGTAGGTTTTTTCTTGCTTTTTCGCTTCCTTTTTTATTCGGGTTAGACGCATCTACTTTCTCTTTGAAATACATTTTAACATCGTTCTTTAAACGATATTCGTCATATTCTCTTGGAGTAAGGTAAATCGGTGTTCCTATGAGATAATTGCCTATTCTCTCTACAATAACAAATTTGTTTAGTTTTTTATCGTAAGAAATCTCTGTTTTCGCAGGATTATTGAGAAATAGATTTGCCTTTTGATTAAATCGGAAGTTATATTTTAATGGAACAACAGTGTCTTTTTTGACTACAATAGAATCTTTAGCACTTGTCTTTTGAGCAAATGAAACAACACTTACTAACAAAGCAAGTGCTGTCAAAAATCTATTACGAAAATTTTTTCTCAACCTTTTTACAAATTTTTTAGTGCCTTTTTTATCAATCCTTCGACAGTAATTGTTGGCGACTCTTTTATTATATTGGTAACAACCTTAGTGGCTTGCTTACGTGCAAAACCTAAAACTTCTAATGCTGATAACGCTTCTTCTTTGTTCGTATTGCTTTCTTCTATTGAAACTTCATCAATATCAAAGGTTTTCAGTATTTTTTCTTTTAAATCTATGATAACACGCTGCGCAGTTTTTGCCCCTATCCCCTTTACAGATTGTATTACTCTAACATTTTCTGATGCTATTGCTTGTTGAATTTCATCTGTTGTCATAGAGGAAAGCATTGTTCTTGCAATACTTGGCCCTACACCCGATACCGAAATTAACAGTCTGAATATTTCTCGTTCTACTTTATCTATAAATCCATACAACGTATGAGCATCTTCACGGATGGATAAATGTGTTTGTAAAGTGATTAACTCTTCAGTTGGTAAACTAGTGTATGTATTCAATGAAATGTGTAACATATATCCAACACCATTACAATCTACTACAACATACGTTGGATTTTTCTCTACTAACCTTCCTTTAATTTGAGTTATCATTATTTACTTTTATGAGACGCCTAAAGTAGCAAAATTATTTACGATTGTGAAATTTACTATTTACTACTTATGAATCAACTAGATTACGTTTTTCTCGCTCTTGCGCATCTACAACAGCTACTGCTGCCATATTCACCATTTCATCTACACTAGATCCTAATTGCAGTACATGAACAGGCTTACTTAATCCTAATAATATTGGTCCGATTGACTCTGCTCCATTCACTTCTTTCATTAATTTATAGGTTATATTTGCCGACTCTAAGTTAGGAAATATCAACACATTAACCTTCTTTCCATTCAGTTTTGAAAATGGAAACTCCTTGGCTAACATCTCTGGGTTAAGAGCAAAATCTGCTTGTATTTCCCCGTCTACTATTACATCTGGATGGTTTTTATGCATGTACTTTACAGCTTCACGAATTTTAGCTGATGTATCGCATGTTGTCGATCCAAAGTTAGAAAAACCTAACATTGCAATGTGTGGTTTCATACCAAACATTCTTGCTAGTATATAAGTATATTGTGTAATTTTAGCTAAATCTCTTGAAGAAGGATTGATATTGATTGTTGTATCTGCTAAGAAAATAGGTCCTTGTTTAGTTAACATTAAGTTAGTTGCTGCTACCTTGGTAACCCCTCTATCTTTTTCTATTAATTCTAATATTGGTTTTACAACCGATGGGTAAGGTCTAGAATATCCTGTTATTAAGGCATCAGCTTCACCTTCATTTACCATCATAGCGGCAAAATAATTACGCTCACGCATCCATTTCTTAGCTTCTAAGAATGTAGTTCCTTTTCGTCTTCTTAATTCCCATAAAATTTTAGCAAAACGTTCTCTTCTTTCTTTTTCCTCAGAAGTTTTAGGATCGATAATAGTTACATCAGCATCGAAACCTAATTCTTCTTTTAATTCAAGAATTATTTCTTTATTTCCTAATAATATTGGAATCCCTATTTTTTCGTCATAAACTCTTTGTGCAGCTTTTAATACATCTAAATGATCTGCTTCTGCAAAAATTACTTTTTTAGGACTTGTTCTAGCTCTATTATGAAGTATTCTTATCTCTTTACTTCCTGAGCCAGATCTATCCATTAATTCGTGACGATACTTTTCCCAGTCTTCGATTGGCTCTTGTGCTACACCGCTATCCATTGCCGCTTTTGCAATTGCTGGTGGTATTTCGTAAATTAATCTAGGGTCGAAAGGTTTTGGTATAATATACTCTCTTCCAAAAGACAAACTTACTTCATCGTAAACTATATTAACTTGCTCTGGTACTGTTCTCTTAGCTAAATCTGCTATTGCACGAACCGCAGCTAGCTTCATTTCTTCATTAATCTTTGTAGCTCTAACATCTAGTGCACCACGAAAAATAAAAGGAAACCCTAATACATTGTTAACTTGATTAGGGTGATCAGATCTTCCTGTTGCCATTATAATATCTTCCCTAGAAGCAACTGCTTCTTCATATGATATTTCAGGAATAGGATTAGCCATGGCAAAAACGATAGGATCGGGCGCCATTGATTTTACCATTTCTTGATTTACTAAATTACCTACAGAAAGTCCCAAGAAAACATCAGCATTTACCATTGCTTCCTTCAAGTTATTATATTTTTTGTCTGAAGCAAACTTATACTGATTAGGTGCCAAATCTGTACGATCTTTATGCAAAAGACCTTCTACATCAAACATTGTAATATGCTCTAATTTTGCTCCCAACGATAAATATAGAGCCGCACAAGAAATAGCTGCTGAACCTGCACCACTTACCACTATGCGTACATCTTCTATCTTTTTATCAGCCAATTCTAGAGCATTTAATAATGCTGCTGACGATATAATGGCTGTTCCATGTTGATCATCGTGCATTACAGGAATATCTAATTCCTCTTTTAAACGACGTTCTATTTCGAATGCTTCTGGAGCTTTTATATCTTCTAGATTAATTCCTCCAAAAGTTGGTGCTATAGCTTTTACCGTTTCTACAAACTTATCTACGTCTGTGGCATCAACTTCAATATCAAACACATCAATATCTGCAAATATTTTGAATAACAGTCCTTTTCCTTCCATCACTGGTTTAGATGCTTCAGGCCCTATGTTACCTAAACCTAGCACTGCTGTTCCATTGGAAATTACTGCTACTAAGTTTTTCTTAGCGGTGTATTTATATACATTGTTTTTATCTTTCGCTATTTCTAAACAAGGCTCTGCTACACCAGGCGAATACGCCAAAGATAAATCATGCTGTGTCGCATATTTTTTGGTGGGTACTACAGCTATTTTACCTGGGTTAGGTTTTGCATGATACAAAAGAGCTTCGCGCCTTTTACGTGACTTACTCATATACTAAAGTTGTTTGTTTGGGTTTGCTAATATACGGGTTTGTTCCAAACGAACTGTAGTACTAAAACATGATAAAAGTCATTTTATAAAATTACGTAGTACTCGATTTTTGTATTGTTAACTAAATAAAAGTAATTATGACAAAACCTACCCCCCCGAAAGAAACAGTAAACGAAGAAGTACAATGGGATAAAACAAAGATAATAGTAAGTAAAACTGATGTATTTGGAACTATTTTGTATACTAATGATGTTTTTTGTGAAGCATGTGAATATGATAAACTTGAGTTAATAGGAGAACCGCACAATGTAATTAGACACCCCGACATGCCTAAAATTGCTTTTAAAGCGCTTTGGGAAGCCCTAAAAAAAGGCAATAATTATCACGCTATTATAAAAAACCGTACGAAAACAGGTAAATATTACTGGGTTATTACCGATTTTACTATCGATAAAAATAGTACTGGAGAAATTACTGGCTACACTGGCAGACGTAAAGCTGTACCTGATGGTGTTGTAAAGAAGATCAAACCACTTTACGAAACTTTATTACAAATAGAGAAGCTTAAAGGGGAAAAGGCGAGTGAACTATACTTTCATGCATATTTAAATGAAGAAATAGGTATGAGCTATGATGATTTTGTTGTAAATCTCTTCGAAAAAGAAGTAGCACTAAACGAACAACAGCAAGAAAACACCTCTAAAAACGAAAATAATACCCTTAAGAAAAAGTTAGAATGGTTCTTCTTTAGTAAATATGAATAATAGTATTATCCACAGACGATTTGTACTCGCTTGTGGATAATCAATTCTCACTTAGAAAATTAATCGTTCTAGTTAATCCCGCATATTTAGTTCTTTTAACAGCAGATTTTTTAAACACTTTTTGAAATGTTTCTTCTGTTAGTTCTTCCCAGTCTTGCTTAGACATTTCTAACATTCCTGATTTAGGCCTAAATAATGATTCTTGATGTGGTTTAGCAAAGCGATTCCATGGACATACATCTTGACAAATATCACAGCCGAACATCCAATTATCCATTTTATCTTTAAATTGTAAAGGAATATTATCTCTTAACTCAATGGTTAAGTACGAAATACACTTACTTCCATCTATTGTATTATTAGGAAGTATAGCCTCAGTTGGACAAGCATCTATACATTTTGTACACTTTCCACAATGATCTGTTGTAAATGGAGCATCGTACTCCAGTTCTAAATCTATAATAAGTTCTGCTAAAAAGAAATAAGAGCCTTGTTGTTTTTGAATCATTAATGAATGCTTTCCGTTCCAACCTAAACCTGCTTTCTCTGCCCATGCTCTCTCTAATACAGGTGCAGAATCTACAAAGCATCTCCCATTTACTTCTCCTATTTCATCTCGAATACAACTTAAAATTTCAAAAAGCTTATCTTTTATTACATGATGATAATCTTCTCCGTATGCATATTTGGCTACTTTATATGAATCTGAACTCTGTAAACTTTCTGGATAATAATTATAGGAAAGTGAAATAACTGATTTTGCATTATCGACTAATAAACGTGGATCCAAGCGCTTATCGAAATGATTTTCCATATACTGCATTTCTCCATGGAAACCGTTTGTTAACCATTTCTCTAAACGAGGTGCTTCTTCTTCCAAAAAACCAGCTTCTGCAATTCCGCAAGAGTTAAATCCCAATCGTTTAGCATGAGATTTTATGATTTGTGAGTATTGTGCCGATTTTTTCAAAAAAGAAACTATTTGTTAACTACAATATTACTGATATCTTTTAACTTTACCATTTATTTATAATTTCTAGTTCAAATAATAGATTTATTATTTCGTTTTGATGTAAACCCCTATAGTATCATGAAAAAATTTATTAAAATAATAGCTATAACACTGGTTATTATAGTTATAGCATTAGCTACCATACCTTTCTTATTCCAAGATAAGTTAGTTGCTTTGGTAAAGCAAACTATAAATAACAACGTAAATGCTAAGGTCGAGTTTTCTGATGCTAATTTAAGTTTATTCAAAAGTTTTCCAAGTGCATCTGTTGAGTTAAAAAACGTGGTAGTTACTAATTTTAAGCCTTTTGAAGGTGATACATTAGTGTACACAGATAATATTCAGCTTCAATTAAAAATAACCGAATTATTTAAAAATGCTTCTGAGCAACTTAACATAAACTCTTTTATCATCGATAGTGCTTTAGTTAATATCATTACTGATGAACAAGGGAATGTAAACTATGATATTGCTAAGAAAAATGAAGGTTTACAAGAACAAAAAACTGATGCTAATACCAATAATTTTAGCTTATCACTAAATTCTTATGCAATTAATAATTCGACATTAAATTACATTGATAAAAAAGGAAAAATGAAAGCTGTTCTTTCTGAATTTAACCATTCTGGAAGTGGAGATTTTTCTCAAAAAAATACTGAGTTAGATACTAAAACTTCTACACTTATTTTATTTGAAAAAGATGGAAATACTTTAGTTAAGAATCAGCATTTAGATCTAAACGCCCTATTAGCCTTAGACTTGGAAAATAGCAAATACTCTTTCTTGAAAAATGAGGCTCATATAAATCAACTTCCTTTAAGTTTTGATGGTTATGTTCAACTACTTGAAAACAATAGTCAAGAAATACATATTAACTTTAAAACACCTTCTTCGGAATTTAAAAACTTCTTGGCTTTAATTCCTGAGCAATATGCTAAAAATATAGGCGATGTTAAAACCTCTGGAGATTTTAATATTAACGGAAAAATTGATGGTTTGGTAACTGATACTACGATACCTAAAATAGATATTACAATAGCTTCAAACAATGCCTCTTTCAAATACCCTACACTACCTAAAAGTGTTCAAAATATAAGTATTGATACTAAAATTAAAAATACTACTGGAAATGTTGATGACACATTTATAAATGTTCAAAAACTTTCTTTTAAAATTGACAATAATAAATTTGATGGGAGTGCGTACATAAAAAACATCACAAAAAATCCGTATATAAGTTCTAAAATTAATGGAAAAATAGATTTAGCTGATATTGATAAAGTTTATCCTCTTAATCTTAAGAATAAATTAAATGGTATTATTAATGCAAATTTAACTGCAGACTTCGATATAGATGCAGTCCAAAAAAGCAAATACCAACGTATTAAAACAAATGGTAGCATAGAAATGAATAATTTCTTATTTCAAGGTCAAGAAGTTGCTAATCCTATTCAAATAAATAATGCTACCGTAACCTTTAAACCAGGTAAAATTTCATTAAATAACTTTGAAGCTATTACAGGTAGTAGTGATTTAAAAGCTACTGGTACAATAACAAATTTACTTGGTTTTGTACTGTCTGATAAAAAGTTACAGGGTAGTTTTAATTTAAATTCTAATGCCTTTAGGTTAAGTGATTTTATGACTACTGAAACTAGTTCTGAAAAAGAAGAGTCATCTTCTGATGATACTAAATCTAAAAGCACTAAAGAGAAATTAAAAATTCCAGCATTTTTAGACTGCGTAGTAAATGCGTCAGCAAAAGAAGTTTATTACGATAATTTGAAATTGGAGAACGTAAAAGGTACGCTAATTCTTAAAGATGAAAAAGCAACTTTAAAAGGCGTTAATGGAAGTATGTTTGGGGGAAACATTGCACTTAATGGATCTGTAAACACACAAAAAGAACAGCCTGTTTTCGATATGGCTATGGGTATAAAATCTTTTAATATTAGTGATTCTTTTAAAAATATTGAATTATTTAAGATGCTTTCTCCAATAGCTGATATTTTACAAG
This sequence comes from Tenacibaculum sp., assembly GCA_020629275.1. Taxonomy (GTDB): domain Bacteria; phylum Bacteroidota; class Bacteroidia; order Flavobacteriales; family Flavobacteriaceae; genus Polaribacter. The sequence goes on from JAHDDQ010000005.1 coordinate 41,870, forward strand.
GAAAGTTAAATACTAACATTAATTTATCAGGTAATTTAAAAGATGATTTCACACCTAATTTAGCTTCTCTTTCAGGTAAAGCTCTAGCTGAAGTGTTAGCAACTAATGTAGAACCTAAAAACTCGAAAGCGCTAAGTTTATTAGATCAAAACTTAGGTTTTATTGACTTAAAAAAACTCGACTTAAAAGACATCAAAACTAATTTATCATTTGATAATGGTAAGGTTTCCGTAAAACCTTTCAAATTAAATTATAATGACATTGGTATTACTGTAGGAGGTAGTCATGGTTTTGATCAAACTATGGATTATAACGCTACGTTTAATGTACCTGCTAAATATTTGGGCAAAGAAGTTGCTAATTTACTAAGTAAGGCTGATAATTCAGACAAGAATATAACTGTTCCAGTTACAGCAAATTTTTCGGGAAGCTTTAATCAACCTAATGTGAAAACTGATTTAGGTTCAGCCGTTAGTAATTTAACAAGTCAGTTGATAAAAAAACAAAAAGATAAACTAATAGATAAAGCTGTTGGAAGTTTACTTGGCGGGACTAAAAAAGATTCTACAAAAACAAAAAAAGGAGATAAAACGATAGATAAAGTTACGGATGTTTTAGGTGGTTTATTTGGAAAGAAGAAGAAAAAGAAAAAAGAATAACTCTATATTCTTTAACATTTTATAAATACCCTAACGAAAATATTTCGCATATGTTTGTTGAGTTAATCAAACATTACGCTCCTATGAATAAACTATCTACGTTTTTATTCTTGTTATTACCTGTTGTTTTATTTGCTCAAATTAAAGGTAAGGTAACCAATAAAAAAAATGAAGCATTACCTTTTGTAAATATTTTCTTAGAGCAATCATTAACTGGCACTACTACGAATGATAATGGTTTTTATGAATTAGATATAAAAAAGCTAGGAGATTATACTATTGTTTTCCAGTTTTTAGGATATAAAACTCTTAAGAGAAAACTTGCTGTTCAGAGCTTGCCTTTTGAGCTTAATGTAACCCTTACTGAAGAAGAGGTTGTTTTAGATGAGGTTACCATTTCTTCAGAAGAAAATCCTGCCAATATTATTATTAGGAATGTTATTGCTAATAAAGATAAGAATACCGATAAACTAGGAAAATACACGGCAGATTTTTATTCTAGAGGTCTTTTTAAAATTAAAGATGCTCCAAAAAAAATTCTAGGACAAGAAATCGGCGATTTAGGTGGTGGCTTAGATTCTACTCGAAGCGGAATTATTTATCTATCTGAGACGGTATCTAAAATAAAATATCAGAAGGAACCTGCTAATTTTAAAGAAATAATCGTGGCCTCTAAAGTTAGTGGAAAAGATAATGGAATCTCTTTTAATAGAGCAGCTGACGTAAATTTTGATCTGTACAAAAACTCTGTTCCAATAGCTGATGCACAATTATTTTCACCTATTTCTGACTATGCTTTTGGATATTATAAGTTTAAACTAGAAGGCGGTTTTTATAGTAATAGTGGTAAGCTTATTAACAAAATAAAATTGATCCCTAAACGTGAAAATGATCGTGTTTTTGGTGGTTATTTATATATTGTTGAAGATGATTGGGCTGTTTATGGTGCTGACTTAACGGTTACAGGTGAACAAATTAACAATCCTGCCATAGATATTTTACATATCAAACAAAATTATAATTTTGACGGTTCTTCACAAATTTGGGCGCTTACATTGCAAACAATAGATTTTAAAGTAGGCTTATTTGGGTTTAATGTTAATGGTAGATTCTCAGCATCTTATGCCAATTATAACTTCAAACCTGAATTTTCAAGTACTACTTTCGGAAAGGAAATCTTATCTTTTAAGGAAGAAGCAACAAAAAAGGACAGCACATATTGGAAGCTTATTAGAAGTGTACCGTTAACAACTGAGGAACAAAAAGATTATGTTGTAAAGGATAGTATTAAAGTATTGCGAAAGTCTAAAAAATATCTTGACTCTATAGATACTAAAAACAATAAATTTGGTTTAATAGCACCTATATTAGGTTACAGTTACGAAAACACCTACCAAAAATGGCGCTTTAATTATGATGGATTATTACAAAATATCGGGTTTAATACAGTGCAAGGATTCAATACATCTCTTAAATTTTCTTTTTCGAAAAGGATTAATGACAAAGGGAACAGATGGAATGTTGGAACTAATTTGAATTATGGTTTTTCTGATAAAAAACTAAGACCTTCAGTTTATTTCAATAAACGTTGGAATAATTTCGACAAACCTTTATTATCTATTTCTGGAGGAAATAATATCTCTCAGTTTGATGAGCGAAATCAAATAAGCCCTTTGTACAACAGTATATACTCGTTATTTGCAAAAGAAAACTACGCTAAATTTTTTCAAAAAACATTTGCTAAAATTAGTTTCTCGAAGGATTTGGGTATAGGTGTTAGGTTATTCTCTAATTTAGAATATGCAAATAGAAAGCCTTTATCAAATACAACTGACTATTCATTTTTTAATAGAAACGGAACTTACCAAACCAATAACCCTATAAACACCTTTAGTACTTCACCTGTATTCAATAAACATTCCATTTTTAAAGCTAGTGTAGCTACACGAATCAATTTTGGCAGCAAGTACGTGAGTTATCCAAATTCAAGGTTTACAGTAACTAACAGAAAGTTTCCTACTATAACAGTTGGTTATCAGAAAACGTTTGGCTCTGGAAATAACACATTACACTCAGATTTATTATTCTCTAAAATGCAACAAAATTTCATAATAAGTAATTTAGGTTCATTTGCTTATAATGTACGTGGAGGTTTATTTTTAGATCAGAAAGCTATTCCTTTTATGGATTTTTATCATCCATTAGCAAATCAAATAGATCTTGGTTCGTCAGATAGGTTGAATAGTTTTGCCATAATGCCTTACTATCAATTTAGTACTAACGATAGGTATGCAGAATTACACACACAGCATAATTTTGAAGGATTCTTATTGAATAAAATACCGTTACTAAATAAGCTAAACTTCCATACTGTTATAGGTGCTAAAGGTTACTTTTCTGGTGGAAGAAAACCTTATAGTGAGTATAGTATTGGATTAGATAATATCGGCTGGGGTAAATGGCGCTTTTTAAGAGTTGATTATGTACAATCTCGTTTTAATGGAATTAAAGAAGATCGATTTATTTTTGGAATAACATTACTCGATTAAAAGCATAATTAAATTATGCTTTTTTTAGGTATTTACCTACAAAGAAAGTTCCGAAAGGAATAAGAGACAACAAACAAACAATCGTAAAATCTTTAGCACTCCATCGTAATTCAAACTTAAGTACGTAAGCTAAAATTATATAGATTATAAATAATAACCCATGAGGCATTCCTAATAATCTTACGTATTCTGGATTTCCTTGTAAGTATTTGATTGGAGTAGCAATGAATAATAGTAGAATGTAAGATACTCCTTCTAAAAAACTAACTACTTTAAATAAATTAATCATATTTGTGTGTTGCTAAAAATTAACAATTAAACTCAAGGACATATTTCTTCCTGGTGCTGAAACTCCCGAAGCAAACTCTTTGTAGTGTTCGTCAAATATATTATCAAGACGTCCTAAGAGCTTAAAATTATCACTCAATATATATCTTCCAAACAAACCTACTGTACTCCAACTAGGAGAACCAAAATACTTATCTTCTTCGTTAGTAGCATTAACATTGACTATAGGAGTTTGTACGTGATTATCGATTCCTTCGTTTATATTAAAATCTTTTATGTCTTTTTTTGCATTGAAACGAAAGTTAATCCCAGCTTCTACTTTTTCGTTTATGTAATTAACTTCAAAATTACCAAACAGAGGTGGTATAGATGACATTGGTTCGTTAGTATCGTATGTTTCTCCTTTTGTATAGGTTACTGAACCTAAAGTAGACCAATTTTTATGCAATTTACCTAGATAATTTACTGTAAAACCTGTTATATAGGCGTTTCCTCTGTTTACATTTGCTACAGCACTACCCACTTCGTTATCGTATGTTACTGAAGCACTTCCATTCAGCTCAAAATTATCTCGATAAATATAATTTGCTAGCAGCGTATAATATACATTAGCTCCTAATCTAAACTTTCTATTGTTAAAATATTTCTGAAATCCGACTTCCGCACTATATGCGTGCTCTGGTTTCAAATCGATATTTGGCACCGTCACATTTCCATTCTTTTCGCGTACTTTTCCTACATCATCTATATTAGGCGATCTAAAACCTGAAGATAAGACTGTATTTATTTGCCAACCTTTCACAGGTTTATATACGTAACTTAATGTAGCCGTTAGCGCAGTGTTGTTTAAGCTAATATCAGAACTTGGTAATGTTATAAACGTATCGTCAATCCATTTTGCTTGCAAATGCGTATTAGTTAATCGTATACCCGAATTTAAGGTTGACTTTTTGGAAATATCCTGTCTGTAATCTACATATAAAGCTGAGCTTAAATAGCTACTTCCTCCATCAGGATATCTAGATTGCACAGGAAAATCTCTTGTAAAGCCGACAACTTTGTTATCTAGTATCTCCAGTTCTTTTCCAAATGAATTAGATTTCACATCATTGTAAGCGATTTCAAATCCGTAATTTAAGTTTCTATGAAAAGCCACTGGTACAGAAAAGTCTCCATTCAAACTATAAACATCAACATTTTCTTCTCTATATGAGCGCTCTAAATCACCAAATTTTCTTTGAATTCTACTCTCTTGTATGTTTTGGTACGCAAAGGTAAATGTTCCTTTATCTAACCATTTTTTTTGTGGTGTAACTGTTAGTTGTGGTGATATTAACAATCGTTTTTGTGGACCATAATACCATTCTGAAAACTTTAATGAACTTACATCGGTATCATCTTTTAATTCAGTCAACTTATCAAAGCGAGGTATATTTGAGGAAGTCGAGTATTGAATATTAATCTTTAAATCTGTCTTCTTTGATAATGGGACGTAAAACTTCTGTAAAACATCTGTTTGATTATACCCTGTGTTACGCTGTAAGTTCAGATCTGTATTTACAGATACGTTCTCTGAAAAAATATTCTCGATATTTTCAGAATAGTAATTTACTTTACCCCAATCACTAAATCCATGTGAACGGTTTTTACCCATTTTTAAGTCTCCAAAATCACTATGAGAAACACTTGTAAAGCTTGACCATTTTGGAAAACTTAACTCTACTGAAGCTTGGTTTGTTATTTCATTGTTTACTGTTGAAAATCGAGAAAAAAAACTACTTTTCACTTCTCTTTTTTCTGATAGTTTGGGTGTTCTGGTATAATAATGAATTACCCCTCCTAAGGCATCTGAACCATAAGTAACGGAAGACGGACCAAATACAATCTCTGTTCTATCCAACATGTTAGGCGCTATAGTAATGGCATTTTGCAAATGTCCTTTTCTATATATAGCGTTATTCATCCTAACGCCGTCCACAACTAATAATACCCGATTACTCTCCATACCTCTAAGCACAGGACTTCCTCCTCCAAATTGTGATTTTTGAATTCTAATTCCTGGTACATTTGCTAAAACATCTGCTGAGGTTTGCGCTGCTAACTTCTCTATTTCTCGTGCAGTAATTACTTCTATCTGTTTAGCTATTCGATTTGTCTTAGCATCACTCTTGAAAACTGAAACAACAACTTCGTCTAATTGTTCTGATTGTTTTGAAAGGTATACCTGACCCTCATTTTGTATGATTTCGGACTTTTTGGAAGAAAACTGGGCATATGATACGTGTGAAAAGTAAATTATTTCTTCTGAAAATTTCGAAATATCAACAATTCCATCTTCGTTGGTAACTCCAGATTTATTTTTGTTTAAGTTAAATATAGCAACTGCCTCGATTGGCTTACCTGTTTTTATGTCGAAAACGGTAATTTTTTGAGCAAAAAGACTCATCGAGGTAATGCATATAATAAGTAAAAATAATTGCTTCATGAACTAATCAAACACTGTTTCTAAAACGTCTAAAGACCTTGGTTTTTTAAAACCTTCCAAATGTAATTCAAAATATCGAATTATGATCTTTAGAATGGTTTGTCTTTCTTGTTTAGAGAAAGAAATTGTGTGAATTGCATCAAAATTTATGCCTAAGAGCTTTTTAAAGGATGCTAATTGCGATTCTACTACTATTAATTTATCATGTATAGACGTTGTAAAGTTTCCTTCTAATAAGTTGAAACCGTTTAATTCTTTGTTGGATATATCAGGATAAAAACCTAAAAAACGTGACAGATTTAATAAAAACAACAAATGGAAGTTTGCTACCGAATTATGTGTGTCTAACCAAATTAAAGATGCCTCTACATAATCGTACAAAGGAGTATTTTCTTCTTCTTCTTGAATAATATTTGAAAGCACTTCGGATAAAAACATAATAATCGCTTGCTTTACCACAGAAAAAGGAATACTTTCATATGGATGAATTACATGCGCTTCTTTAATTGTATTAAGAGTTCCTTTTGAATTATGGTTCGCAGTGATTAGTAATTGGGTTAATGGCTGAAAGTAGGCCACCTTCAGCTTTCCTTTTCTAGATTTTAAGATGCCTCGCAAAAGGTATGATTTAACACCATCATCTTTAGTAAAGCATTTCACTATCAAACTTGTATCTCCAAATTTTATCGTTCTAACAACAATAGCTTTGGTAGTGATCGCTGCCATCTTAGTTTACGATTGCTATTTTTGTTGTTGACGTTTCACTTCCATCATCGGTAGACAATAGTACAATATAAATACCTGATACTACTTTTTGCCCGGCTAAATTACGCTTGTCCCACACTACCTTACCTCCTTGTACTTGTTGCCCTTCAACTACATTTGTTTCATATACTAAATTTCCTGCAACATCCACAATCTTTACATTTGTTCCTTTAGGTAAATTTGTTCCATTTCTACCATCTATTGTTACCGTATTATGATTTTGTAATACGGGATTGGGATAAGCATATACCTCTCCTAATTCATCTCCAAAAGGAGCAACATTACTATTGTAGACTACAATACCCTTATCTGTCGCAAAATATACTTTTCCAGTAGTTTCATCAACAGCTATTTTTAATATTTTATTAGAAGGTAATGGTGAGTTATCAGTATTAAAATTAGCCAACGTATTTTGTCCATTAGGGTTTGTATAAATAGTTCCTCCACTTTCAGTACCAAACCATTTGTTATTTGCACCGTCAACTTCAATTGTATTTATAGTTTGATCTCCTAATAACTTCTTTGGTATACCTTCGTCGAGAATTATAACGGGTTGAGCATCGAAAACCGTCGCATCAAAAATACTTGATGGGTTACTGTAGACAACTAAACCAGATAGTGTTCCTATCCATACCCTATTATTCTTGTCAACAGCAATAGTACGCGAATTTAAATTTGGTAAGTTTCCTTTTGTTGCCTGTGTGGTTAATGCCAATTTTCTATTTCCGTTTTCATTAAATACAAATACCCCATTTCTTCTTGTAGTCATCCAAATTGAGCTACTATTATCAATAGCAATCTCTCCCATTCCTGGTTTATTATCTACGTACAATTCATTTATGTCAAAACTACTCCATTGCCCAGTAGGTGTTAATTTCTTTATTCTAGAGTTAGCGATAAGATTTGCCACCCAAAGATTACCTTGCCTATCAAAACTTGTTCCCGAGATTCTTACGGTTGTTTGTAATGGATTAGTTGTATAGAAATCCTCTAAAGGACTGTTTAAGTTATTGTAAAAGTTTTTTATATTATCATCTTCAATCTCATAAAGCCCTCCTGTTAATCGTGTGTTAATCTCTGGAGTATCTCCAAAAGAGCTAATGAAAACAGTGTTATCCTTTGTTTTATCAATCGTAACATTCACAAGATCTCCAAAAGGATTTGCATTGTTGAATGGTGTATTAACCCAATCTGTTCCGTTATAATGTGTAAACCCTTGTCGTTTTTGCGAAGGTGTAAAAGTAGCATCATAACCTCCGTAAACTATCCAGAGATTATTGTTGTGAGCATCTATGGAAAATACATCATTTGACAGTGGTCCTTCAGGATGAATTTCTGTATAGGAAGTTGACGAAATTGCTCCTGATAAAATTCCATATTCCGATGTAGCTAAATATAATGTGCCATTAATTACACCTCCAGTGTTTAAAGAAAAATTGAATTCACTACTTACTGAATTCGTTCCTACTATACTTAAAGATTCATCATAAATAGTTATCCTATTAGATAAAGCAACTGTTAATCTTGAGTTTATAGATTTCATATTAACAATAGCTTCTGTAAAAGATAGTCTGTTTACTTGTAAACTCCCTCTCAATTCAAATATATTCTGATTACTAACTGCATAAATCTTATTTGAGAAGGTAGTTACTTTTGAAAAAACTCCAGAAAAACGAAGTCTCCAGTTTGCCGCATCTATTAAATTTGAACTGGTAATATCAGCTGTATAAATACCATTGTCTGTTGCTGCGTAAATTGTAGAGTTAAGTACCGTTATATCGTTTATATTAATACTTGTGGACCCTGCTCCTATGAAATAAGTATCTCCAAACTCTAGTTTTTCAATATCATAAGCTATAATGGCAAAGGAGGTTGCTAGATATAAAGTGTTATCATGTTCATAAATAGCATTAATACGTTTTAATCCTGATTGATTAAAATTAACGATATCAGGGGAAACAGTAATAACACCATCTTGATCGACAATCTCTACAAGCCCATTATCATATCCTATCACAAGTCTATTGTAAGTTTCGTTATAATGAATAGCTGATGTACTTTCACCTGAAAGTCCATTCACAGATGATAGTTTTTCAATAACATTATCCTGTAAATTATAAGTAAACACAGCATTATCAGCCAAAGCATATATGGTGTTGTTTGTGCTTACGAAATCTTTCACATTATTGTATGAAAAAAAATCTTCCCAATTATTACTAAAGTCAACTTGAGCTATACTTATTAGTGTAAAAAAAAGGCTAAAAAAAGTAGTTGTTTTCTTCATAATGGACTTCAAAGATATCTAATAATAACGATAAAAACGATACATTCGTACAAATTTGAAAGGTTACATTATGAGTATTGAAATTGAACGTAAGTTCCTAGTAAAGAACCTAAATTATAAGCAAGAAGCATACAAAAAAGTATACATAAAACAGGGCTTTTTAAATTCTGATAAAGAGCGAGTAGTTAGAGTACGATTAAAAGATGATGCGGGTTTTTTAACGATCAAAGGAAAATCCAATACCTCTGGTACTTCTAGATTTGAATGGGAAAAAGAAATTTCAGTAAAAGATGCTCAAGATTTATTTGATCTTTGTGAACAAGGAGTTATAGAAAAATACCGTCATTTAATCAAAAAAGGTAAATATACTTTTGAAGTTGATGAATTCTTTGGAGAAAACAAAGGTTTAGTGGTTGCTGAAATAGAATTATCTGATGAGTCTGAAGTTTTTGAAAAACCAGAATGGCTAGGTATAGAGGTAACTGGCCAAATAAAATATTATAATTCTAATTTAAGTAAATTGCCTTTTAAAGATTGGTAATATTACTTCATACTCTTACTAAATTTATGTGTAAAATTATATCGATGTTACAAGTTGTAAATAACCCAGAAATGACAAAAACTTCCCAATAAAACAAACACGTGAAATATAGCGTGGTTATAGGGTATCTTTTTCATAGAGTAAAAAACAGCTCCAACCGTATAAAATCCACCACCTAATATCAAATAGAAAATTCCTTCCTCAGACAGACTTTTCAGTAGTGGGTTTATAAAAAACATCACTAACCATCCCATAAAAACATACATTGCAGTAGAAATATATTTAAACTTTCCAGTAAAAAATAATTTAAAAACTACACCTACAAGAGCGAAAATCCAGACAATAGTAAACATATACCATCCTAATTTTGACTGTAATGCTACGATGCAAAACGGCGTATAACTTCCTGCTATTAAAATATAAATTGCTACGTGATCAAAAACTTTTAATCTTGCTCTTTTTCTAATGTTTTTCTCTTTATGATACCAAGTAGATGCTACATATAATGTAACTAAGCTCAACCCGAAAATAATAAAACTTGCCTGCTTCCAAAAGCCTTCATAATAAAATGATTTAGTAATTAAAAAAGGTAATGCGATAATACTTAATACACAACCAAAAGCATGTGTAAGAATATTAAGCTGTTCTTCTTTATCACCGTATGAATTCATTCTATATCAAGTTTCATTTTTTAACATTATTGGTATCTAGCATATATTGCTTATCGTTAAGCAATTCGTTGTAAATAAGATTAAATGTTTGCTCTTTTACCATTTTTCTATCATGTACTTCAAGTCCATTTGTATGTATAAACTTACACTGTTTTGCTCTTAAAACTCCAGGACCGCCTTTAAAAACATTCCAAGAAAAAAAACGCTTACAATCAAAATATACTTGTGGAACTATTGGAATTTGGTGTTGTATCGCCAAGCTAAAAGCTCCATTTTTAAAAGGTGCTAAAATTACCTCTTCTTCTGGCACTAGTCCTTCTGGGTAAATGGCAACACTTGTTCCATTTGTTAATCGTTGTTTTGCCATACTGTATACCCTTCTTCTACTCTCAGCATTTCCTCTATCAACCATTATTACAACTCTCTTGTAAAAAAACCCAAACACAGGAATTTTAACTAACTCTTTCTTTCCTACAAAAACAATAGGGTTTTTATTCAATACACACATTAGCCAGATATCGAAAAAAGAAGTGTGGTTTGCACAGAAAACATAACTTTTATTTCTATCTGCATGTTCTTCCTTTTCAATCTTGAGTCTAAAACCCATTCCATAGATTAGTATATAGGAGAATACTCGTACTACTTTCCAGAAAGCTGGATACAATTTTTCACTTGATGTTAGTACTAATAATACCGGAGATAAAATAATTATTGTTGCAAATACTAGGATGTAAAACCAAGCGCGCCAAATCAATAAAAAGGGCATTTTTATATACTTCATAAGGGCTAATGTAGTAATTTCTTTTGTTTGATAGATTTAAACGTTACTTTTGTTTCCCTAAATTTTAACATTACTAAAAAGACTATTAGTTCTAAAGATAGTTTAAAAAGAAAAAAACAGATGTCTAGGATATTAACTGGTGTACAAAGTACAGGAACTCCTCACTTAGGAAATTTATTAGGAGCTATTTTACCTGCTGTAGCAATGGCGAATCAGCCAAAAAATGAATCATTTTTATTCATTGCTGATATGCATTCGCTAACACAGATAAAGGATGGAAAGCAATTGAGAGAAAATACTTATAGTACAGCTGCTACTTGGCTTGCCTGTGGTATCGATATCTCTAAAACTGTTTTTTACCGTCAAAGTGATATCCCTGAAGTTACTGAGCTTACTTGGTATTTAACTTGCTTTTTCCCATACCAACGCTTAACATTAGCACATAGTTTTAAAGATAAAGCTGATAGACTTTCTGATGTAAATGCTGGTTTATTTACCTATCCTATGCTGATGGCTGCTGATATTTTATTATATGATGCTGAAGTCGTTCCTGTAGGTAAAGATCAATTACAGCATTTAGAAATGTCTCGTGATGTTGCAAATAGATTTAATAATGCCGTCGGAGAAACCTTAATTGCACCACAAGCAAAAATTCAAGAAAACACTAAGCTAGTTCCGGGAACTGATGGTGAAAAGATGAGTAAGTCTCGTGATAACGTAATTAATATTTTTTTACCAGACAAGAAGTTACGTAAGCAAATTATGGGGATTCAAACGGATAGTACTCCTTTAGAAGACCCAAAAGACCCAGATACCGATAATGTATTTGCATTGTATAAGTTATTAGCTACTGATAACCAAATTGCTGAAATGCGTGCTAATTATGAAGGCGGAAATTATGGTTACGGTCATGCAAAACAAGCTTTATACGAACTAATCGTAGATAAGTTCGCTGATGTTAGAACAAAATATAATCATTACATGGAAAATCGTCATGAGATTGATGAAGCTTTAGCTGTGGGTGCTGGAAAGGCTAAAAAAGTCGCTCAAGATGTTCTGCAACGTGTACGAGAAAAAGTTGGATATTAAAAAGTTTAAAAGTAAAAAAAATTGTCATGAAAAAAATACTACACTGCGTGGTGCTACTTATAAGCACAATCAATTGTTATACCCAAACAAATTTTAAAAACGGATATTTCATAAATAATCAAGGAAATAAACAGGAATGCTTGATAAAGAATATAGATTGGAAAAATAACCCTACAGAATTTACATATAAAATCAGTAAGGAAGGAAATACAAAGGTAAACTCTATTAGAACTGTTAAGGAATTTGGGATCTATAATACTTCAAAGTATATCCGTAAACAAGTCCAAATTGACAAGTCAATCAATTTAATAGATAGACTTTCAGAAAATCGCAGACCTAATTTTAAAACTGAAGAATTATTTCTTAAAGTTTTAATTGAAGGCAAAGCAAACCTATTTTCTTTTGAAGCCAATAATATAAAAGTTTTCTTTTATTCAACATCAAAAAAGCCAATATCACAATTAGTTTTTAAGAAATATTTAGTCACTAAATTTCTAGTTGGAAAGAACGAACGTTATAAACAACAATTAATAAATAATCTCAAATGCAATAATTTATCTATTGATGAAGCTAAAAATGTAAACTACAATAGCAAACAGTTGACAAAATATTTCATAAAATATAATAATTGTAATAACTCTAAGATTATAAACTTTTCAAAAACTAATGATAATAAAAAGAAATTTGGTCTATCCGTTCAGCTTGGATTTAATAGTAATACTTTGAATATTGACGGTCCTTCATCTTCAGATAGAGGTATAGATTTTGGTGGAAAAATAGGTTTACGCTTGGGACTGGAAGGTGAATATATTTTACCTTTCAACAATAATAAATGGGGTATTGTAATTAGCCCAACTTACCAATCTTTCAAATCTAGTACTACTACTTCCAATAATAATGTTCCTGACAACTTTTTAGTTGCCAATACAAGTTATAAATCAATTGAAGTTCCTATTGGAGTTAGACATAGTTTTTATCTTAATACAATGTCTAAAATATATATTACAGGTTCGTATGTATTAGATTTCAGTTTAAATTCTTTTGTAGACTTCAATAGAATTGATGGAACTAACTTAGGTAGATTAAAAATTAATACTAGTAATTCATTCGCTTTTGGTTTGGGCTATAAGTATAATAAGTACAATATTGAATTTAGATATAATAATCGTAATATTTTAGGAAGCTTACCTTTTTGGAGTTCTAACTACAGTTCGCTTAGTGTAAATTTTGGATATTCTTTTCTTTAAAAACATAAAAAAACAGATTCACTGTTCTAATGAATCTGTTTTTTTGTTATGAAATTATTTTATTCAATTTATGGCGCTGGATTTGGAATCCTAGCATGTATAGCTTCTATTCCTTCTAATACTTCATCAGATAATTCAATATTAATAGAATCAATATTTTCTTTAAGTTGATCCATTTTAGTTGCTCCAATAATATTACTAGTTACAAATGGTAATTGATTGATGTAAGCTAATGCTAATTGCGATAATGTTAATTCGTGCTTTTCAGCTAATTGCTGATATGCTTCTACAGCTTTTTGCGAACCTTCTCCCATGTATCGTGAAATAAAGCGTGGAAATAAAGTTCCTCTAGCTCCTTCTGGTTTTCCTCCATTTAAGTATTTACCAGATAAAACACCTTGTGCTAATGGTGAGTACACTAATAAGCCTATATTTTCTCGTAAAGAAACTTCAGACATTCCATATTCATATGCACGGTGTATTAATGAATATGAATTTTGAATGGTAGACATTCTTGGTAAACTATGTTGTTCTGAAGTTTGTAAATATTTCATCGTTCCCCAAGGAGTTTCGTTGGATAAACCTACGTGTTTTATCTTTCCTTGTTTCATAAAATCTTGCAGTGTTTCTAAAATTTCCAGGTGATCTTCAGCTTCTTTAGTGGCTGTTTGATAAGGGTAATCACGAACACCAAAGCAGTTTACTCCACGGTCTGGCCAATGTAATTGATATAAATCTATATAATCTGTCTGTAATCTTTTCAAACTACCTTCAATAGCTTCTGCTATATTTTTTTTAGTAAAACCACCTGATCTTATATGTGCTGTATACGCTCCACCTCCTGCAATTTTAGACGCCAAAACTACTTTATCTCTATTCCCCGTTTTTTTAAACCAGTTTCCTATAATTTTCTCCGTGGCTCCATAGGTTTCTGGAGTTGCTGGTACTGAATATAACTCAGCGGTATCAAAAAAATTGACTCCTCTTTCTAATGCATAATCCATTTGCTCAAAACCTTCTTTTTCTGAGTTTTGATTTCCCCATGTCATCGTTCCTAAACATATCTTAGAAACTTCTACATCGGTATTTGGTAATTTTGTGTACTTCATTTGATTCAGTTATAAAATTTTATACTAGCGTAGACAGTATTTATAAATAATGATGGTTTATTTTTAAATTGATAAACCTTTCTCTTAATTAAGGATTGCTTCGATTCCTGGTAATGTTTTTCCTTCTAGACTCTCCAACATTGCGCCGCCTCCTGTAGAAACATAACTCACTTTATCTGCAAATCCGAACTGTTTTACAGCTGCTACCGAATCTCCTCCTCCAACAAGAGAAAAAGCTCCTCTTCTAGTTGCTTCATCAATTGCATTTCCTAAAGCAATTGTTCCTTTCGAGAAATTTTCCATTTCGAATACACCTAAAGGTCCGTTCCATAAAATAGTTTTAGAGTTTGCTATTACTTCAGCAAACTTTTCAGAGGTCTTTGGTCCAACATCTAGCCCCATCCAACCTTCTGGAATCTCATTAGTGTTTACGATCTGAGTATCTGCATCATTTGCAAAGTTATTTGCTATTACTGCATCTATTGGTAAATGAATTTGTGTGTGTTTTTCTTTTGCCTGCTCTAAAATATTCAGCGCTAACTCTAGTTTGTCTTCTTCAACTAGTGAATTACCAATTGTTCCACCTAATGCTTTTACAAATGTAAATGTCATTCCTCCACCGATAATAATATGATCAACAGCATCGATTATGTTTTCAATAACACCGATCTTAGAAGATACTTTGGCTCCTCCTAAAATTGCAGTAACTGGTTTTTCTGAGTTATTTAAAACTTTATCAATACTTTCAATCTCTTTAGACAGTAATATACCAAAGCATTTATTTTCAGGGAAAAACTGTGCAATTACTGCTGTAGATGCGTGCGCTCTATGCGCTGTACCAAATGCATCATTTACATATACATCTCCTAACTTTGAAAGTCGTTCAGCAAAATCTACATCTCCTGATTTTTCTTCTGAATGAAAACGTAAATTCTCTAATAATAAAATTTCACCGCTTGCTAAATCTGCTACAGCCTCTTCAACAGTTTCTCCTACACACTCGTTTATAAATTTTACTTGTACACCTATTACACTTTTAACAGTACTTACAATATGTTGTAATGAGTATTTTTCTTCAATTCCTTTTGGACGACCTAAATGCGACATTAAAATACAACTACCTCCATCTTCTAAAATTTTAATAATTGTTGGTTTTGCTGATTGAATACGTGTATCGTCTGTTACTTCAAATTGATCATTTAAGGGAACATTAAAATCTACACGGATTAATGCTTTTTTATTTTCAAAATTAAAATCGTTGATTGTTTTCATTTAATGGGTTCTATTTTTAGGTATTTGCTTTTTCATTTTATTCTAACAAAAATAATTATTCTAAATTAGAAAAATCTTCCTAAAAATGGGTATTTAATTAATTTTATAACGAAAACGTTTACTTTAAGTAAGAACCATAAATTTCTTCGTAATACTATGAAACATTACATATATAAAAACTAAAAAGGTAATTCAATAGGTTCTTTAAAAGGTATTTCAGGATTGTATATCTCCAATATTAATACCTTCATTTGGTCTATAAATTCTTCTATTTTTTCTGGAGTTACTGTATAATCTTGCCCTCTATATTTATCTGAAAAGTTTAGCTTTATAAAACCACTCTTTAAATTCTTAAATGAGATAATTCCTGCTTCAATTTGTTTGTCTGGTTCTAGTGCTACATTTTGTGTGTACATGTAAGTGTATAACAATACTTGTATTGCTTTACTGTATTTAAAATCCTGTATCTCTTCAAGATTAGCAACTTTCAAGTCTGATTCTTTCACTAAACCTGTTTTGTAATCAATAATTCTCAATACTCCGTTTAATTCATCAACTCTATCTACTTGTCCTCTAATTTTAATTGGAAAATCTAATCCATCAACATCAATAAAGGCTTCATAATCTTTCTCTACTTCTAATACTTTAAGCTGATTGTTACTATTGGCAATAATAGCACTTTCTTGCTGTAAAAAGTTAAATACAAATCGTATAGCTACTTCATAAATTAAACGATTTCTACCTGTAGTTATGTCGCCGTTTTTAAAATATTCTTTAAAGTATTTTTTTACATAGGACTCTACACAGGTCTTCATTTTATCAATATCCTCAAGTGTTAATAACTTTCCTATAGTAGGTTCGTACAATTCTTTTAATGTCTCATGAACAACAGTTCCCAAAGTATTAAATGCTACTTCTTCTTCAAGAGCATCAAATTCTTTAATCTTTAAGATTTTCTTTTTGTAAAAAGCTATTGGATTGTATAAATAATTCCCAATAGTTGATGGTGATATTCCTTTTTCTGCGAGTTCTTTTAACTTATTTTGTACTGCTTCTGTTTTAGCTATTTCTTCTAATTTAGTCTCGTTTATGGTTACTCTAGCACTAATTATTTTAGTTTTTATACCTTCTTTCAGTAATTCTAGTTGTGTAATGAATCTACTTTTTTCACCTCCTCCAAAAGAATCGTTTTCTGTATTATAAATTAAATAAACATTTTTAGCACGTTGTAATAATCTAAAAAAGTGATATGAAAATATTGCATCTTTTTCTTTATAGGTTGGCAAGCCAAATTCAACTTTTGCATCGAAAGGGATAAAGGAAACTTGGTTTGTATTTGCTGGAAGAATTCCTTCATTTACCGATGTTAGTATGATGTTTTCAAAATCTAATAAACGGGTTTCCAACATTCCCATTAACTGTAATCCTTGTAAAGGTTCTCCTTGAAAAGAAATACTTTCTGAAGCTATAAGCTGCCTAAAAAACTGGTATACTATTTTTAAACTTGCAAAATAATTTAACTCATATTGAAAATTCTGTAATTGAGTAAATGCAGTGAAATAACGAAATAAAAATTCTTTTTCAAGACCTTCTACTTTATCTTTAATAACGTTAATTATGTAGAGTATTCTTTGAAAGAATTCGTTTATATTACTGTATGGATTGAACAGTGTTGTTATTATAATCTGAGTTTCCGAAGATTGATTCTTTAAAAAGGAACTCAAAAAATCCTGAGAAACAAATGTTCTGTTTTGACTAAAGATTATTTGTGTTATTTCATCTGAAATAGATTGTTCTTCATTTACAAGTAAACGATGAATTAGTGGTTCCTTTAATAACTTTACCACATCTTTATAATAGAAAAGGTTTTCTTGTTCTTTTTGTAATTTTTCTTGAGAAAGGTATAATTGAAAAATAGACAGAATTAAGCTTGTTGTAGGCATATCCTTCAATGGGTATCCCATGGTTATATTTACAGACGATACGTTTTTTGGTAATGAGTTTAAGGTTATAGGTAGTAACGTTTCGTCAGACAATATTAATGCTGTATTGTTATGATGTGGTAATTTTGATAATATTTCTCCTGCATATTTAGCTTGAAGACTGTTTTTAGCAGCTCCAATTAAATGAATATTCTTATCCTCGGAAAATGTATTACTAACTGTTTTCAATTCATTTTTCTGATAATACTTCCATGATGTTTTATATTTCCTTATGAATCTTCCTGCCTGATGATTGGATTGTAAAAATTGCTCATCAATATCCCAGTAAACCTGAGTATTTGCTGAAATTAGCATTGTTTTAAACAGCAATTCTTCCGATTTATTTAATGCATTAAACCCTATAAAGAAGAATTTCTTATGACTATTTTCTTGTACATAATTCTCTATATTCTTAGTGGCTTCTCTATAAATACATCCTTGGTATCCAATCTTATTTTTCAATAAAAATTGATACAGTTTTTCATAAAAAACATCTAATTTCTCAGTAAATGAAAAATGATCTTTCATAAGCTCAGTCTCTTTGAAAGTACCTTTGACTGACCATCTTTTTAACCGTTCCACATCTCTTATGTACATAAAAACTTCTTTAGCTTTTATTAAATGTTGATCAATTTCATTGAAATCTTGCAGTACAGTAAAGGCCCAAGAGAAGAAGGTGTCAAACGTATCTGGGTTTTCTTCATGCTCTTTATAAATTCCATAAAAATAAAATAAGAGTTGAATGCTATCTATTTTTCTTAATCCTGAAACTTCTTCAATAAATTCTTCTATGTTTAAGATTTCAGGTAAAAAACCCACTAACCCATTACGTTGAAAAGCTCTTTTCACAAAAACACCCGCACGTTTAGAGGGTAAAATAAGAGTTACATCTTCAAATGAATTTGTAGTTTTTATAATATCTTGAATAGTTTCTTCAATGAATGTTTGCATGCTTAGTTGTAACTCTTGAAAGTTGTATGGAGTAATTTGTGGCTTTCAGACTTCGAAAATACAATAATTCTATTATTTTTGATTGTTTCCGACTTAAGGTGTTGGATTACTTTTTAATTTTATAGTTATGGATACATTAAAGGTTTCTTTTATTCAGTCTGATTTAGTTTGGGAAAATACTAAGGCAAATCTTAATAATTTTGAAGAAAAGATTAAAACAATTAGTAGCGATATTGATCTTATTATTTTACCAGAAATGTTTACCACAGGGTTTTCTATGAATGCTAAGGTACTAGCAGAAGATATTTCAGGAAGAACAGTACAGTGGATGCAAAAAATTGCAATTTCAAAGGATTGTGCTATTACTGGAAGCATTATTATTAAAGAGGATGATATCTATTTTAACAGATTAATTTTCATGTATCCCTCAGGTGAATTTAAGCATTATGATAAACGCCATACATTTACACTAGCTAATGAACATAAAGCGTTTACTGCAGGAAATAAAAAAGTTATTCTCGATTACAGGGGTTGGAAAATATGTCCTTTAATTTGTTATGATTTACGTTTCCCTGCTTGGGCTAGAAACCAAGAAAATTACAATCTTTTAATTTACATAGCTAGTTGGCCTAAAAAAAGAATTGCTGCTTGGGATGCTTTATTAAAAGCAAGAGCTATTGAGAATATGAGTTATACCATAGGTGTAAATAGAATAGGTAAAGACGGAAACGACTACGAATATGTAGGTCATTCTATAATTTATGATGCATTAGGTAATAACATAACTGAGCCCAATAATAAAGTCTCATGTGTTATCTCTGTAGAACTTGATAAGAATAAACAAAATACTACGAGAAACAGTTTAGGATTCTTGAATGATAAAGATTCTTTCATTATACAATAAAGACGTTGCTTTTAATCAAAAAACTTTAAAAAACAAAAGAGCCGAAATAATATCGGCTCTTTTATTTTTTTATGGTTGTATCATCCATTTGAATTTAAAATCAGTATCAGGAATCACGATTCGTTCTGTAATTCTGTACATTCTATCTGGAAGTTTCATTAGGTAATCTCTAGCTTTTTCGGCTTCTGAAGTTAACCCAGTAATTTTATCTATTTCCCAAGTTTGATTTAATTTTCTGAGAATGTCTACATAATCAAAGCCTGTATATACTCCTAAGCGTTGAGCAACAGCAGAAAAATCATCAAATAAGCTTCCTTTCTCATTAAAAGACTCTCTTAAGTGCATTGCCGGCATAACAATCTTATATCGCATCATTTGCTCAAAAGCTAACATCATTTCACTAGGATCTACCTTAAATATTTCGCTAACAAAAGCAGTATATGCCTTATGATGTCTCATTTCATCACCTGCGATAATCTTAGACATTTTACCTAACAATTTATGTCCTTTTTTACGTGCTATTTTAGCTACATTATTATGCGAAACATAGGTTGCTAATTCTTGAAAACTTGTATAAACAAAGTTTTTATAAGGGTCTGTAGATGTTCCTATATCAAAACCATCGGCAATTAAATGTTGGGTTGATATCTCAACCTCTCTCATATTAACCCTACCTGATAAGTATAAATATTTATTTAAAACATCACCGTGTCTGTTTTCTTCTGCTGTCCATGCTCTTACCCATTTTGCCCATCCATTGTCTGGATCTTGAGTAACTCCATCTAAATCCATCAACCAAGACTCATAGGTTGGTAGTGCTTCTTCAGTTATGGTATCTCCTACCAATACAACCCAAAAATCATCATGTAACTCTTTTGATATTTCTTGAATTTCTTTAACTTCTTCTATAAAAGAATCGCTTTGAGAATTCGGAAGGAAGTCTGTTGGTTGCCAAATCTTTTCTGTAGGTATTAAATACTCTTCTACAAAACCATGGATTTTCTTTTCCAAGGTTTTCATTACTTCTTTTCTAATGTTATGTACCGACATTGATTTTACTTTTTATCTGTTCTTCTACGTTATGTAATACTTCGTCTACATCTTTATTCTTCAAATGAACTGGTGCGTGAACCTCTACCTGTAATGGACTAAAAATACCAAAAGGGAATTTTCCATATTTAAAAATTTTCCAAGAATTATTTACAGTAATTGGAACTATGTATGCTTCTTTATTATACGAAATAATACTTTTTAGTCCGCCAGTAGCAAACTTCTTAGGATGTCCGTCTCTACTTCTAGTTCCTTCCGGAAAAATAACTGCAGACCATTTATTCTTATGAATCCTTTTGGAAAAAGTAATCAACTCTTTTAACGCCTGTAGCCTATCTTTCCTATTAATTAATGCTGCTCCTCCATGTCTTAAGTTATAAGAAATACTAGGTATGCCTTTACCCAACTCTATCTTAGAAACGAATTTAGGGTGATGTTTTCTTAAATACCATATAATAGGTGGTATATCAAACATACTTTGGTGATTAGATGCAAATATTATGGTTTCTCCTTCTGGAATATCATGTTCATTTTTAAAATGCACAGGAACTCCTAAAATAAGTAAACTCTTAACTAGAAACCAGTTCAAAGTATCTACAGACCACTTATGTGCCTCATATCCGAAGGCATTAACGCACAACCATTGAATGGGATGAAAAATTAATAAAATCAAGAAAAAGACTAATCCAAAGATAGAGGATAATATATAACTTACGATTTTCATGTACTATAAAAAAATATTCCCGCACAAGCGGGAATTGATGATATATTTAAAACCAATTTGACCAAGGTATTCTTGACAAGATTAATACTAATCCTAAACCATAGAATATGGCAAATTTCTTAAATTTTGATTCACTTTTAACCTCTTTTTTATGTTTCGACCATCCGATTGTTATCAATACAATTGCTAAAATCATTACGGTAGGGTGCTCTACAGCTAATAACCTGTTAGAAGCATCTATTCCGTTTGCTTTCATAGATTTATACCAAGGAGACATAAAATACCATCCTAAACCTATTAACAATTGGATGTGTGATGTAATTAGCGTGAATAGCCCTAAACGGAAATCTTTATGAGTAAATTCTTTTTTCTGAATTAACCCTAAGATTGCGTTTATCACAGTAAAAATTAAAATGGCTAAAACTATATATGCCCAGTATGAATGTATTGTTTTCATCATGATGAATAAGATTTATGGAACAAAAATACAGCTTTTATAACGAAAAAAACCACCTCGTTTGAGGTGGTTTCTTTTTTTTATAAATTAAATTTATTCTTAATTGAATATATATCTAATTCCTACTTGAGCTTGCCATCTTGAAGATTGAATTCCTCTATCGTCAATTTGATTTACTCTTGGTAAGTTATTTGGATTGAAGTTAAATTCTGGAGTTACAGAACCTCTTCCATTAACAACATCAGCAACGCTAACGTTACCTCCGTTAAAATATCTTACTCCCCATTCTTTGTTTAATAAGTTTGTGAAGTTGAAAATATCTGCACTTAACTGTAATGTATGTTTTTTACCAAAAGCTTTGATTGAAAAATCTTGTAATATTTTTAAATCTACTACATGACTCCATCTTCCTCTATCTGCATTTCTTTCAGTATATCTACCTCTTCTATTTCTTAAGTAATCGTTACTTTCGATGAAGTTATCTAAAGCTGTCCATTGGTCAGCTGCAGATGCGATTACAGCTCCTGATGTACTATCTACGATATCTACTAAGTTAATTTCAGATGCTGAATTTGGCACATAAAATAGTGCATTATCTCTTGAGTTATCGTTAAGTAAATATGAACGATCTGGACTACCATAAGTATATGAAAATGGAGTTCCTTCTGTACCGTCATAGAATAAACCTATTGTAGTTTTGAAGTTCTCATTCCACTTGAACTCAGTACTAACATTAGCTAAAGCTCTATGTCCTTGAGAAAAATCAGATCTAGTTAGTGGTAAGTTAGAGTTTTTACCATTAACAGTTTGTTGATTTCTCCACTGAGAACTATTCTGAGAAGAAGTTCCATCGAAAATAGCTCTAGAATCACCATAAGAATAAGTAGCAGAAGCAAAAACGTCAACTAACTCACTTTTAAAGTTTTTTCTAGCTGTGAAAGAGGCATTCCAAGAATCACCTTGATCTGTATTAGATGCCAAGAAAACGTCTCTATATTTTCCATCAATTCGATTTCTTGAATACACTGGTCTTGTATCTGCACCTATTAAACTTCCTACTGGTCCTTCGATATTTAAATTCTCGTAGTAAATAGCGTTAAGGTTATCATTGTAAACAAAATCAGCAGACAATGTTACTCCATATGGTAACTTCTGATCTACAGCAAAGTTATATTTCACAACTTGTGGTAATTTAAAGTCTGGTGCAAATAAATCTACCTGACCTCCTAATTCACCTGTTCCAGGAATGGCATCATCAACTGGCTGGCTATTTACATTTGGATTAAATGATATGTTGTCAAATCGTGAATCTAAAAGAGTAAAACCACTAGTAATACCATTATTATTATACGTAGCTCCTGGCCATACCAAAGGAAGTCTTGATGTAAAGATTCCAAATCCACCTCTAATTTGAGTTTTAGATTTCCCTTCTACATTCCAATTGAATCCAACTCTTGGAGAGATAAATAGTTTTGTAGAAACTGCTTTTCCTACTCTTGCTCCTTTAAAATCTTTACCAGCAGCTTCTAATAAAGGAATAGTTCTTGTATTGAAATCATTATTTACTGCTCCTGTTTTCCATACTGGAACATCGAAACGTAAACCTGCAGTTACTTTTAGGTTATCTGTAAAATCAACTTCATCTTGAATGTATGCTCCATACTGATTTACGTTAAATTCAGCAGCACCCGAAGATGTGTCTCCAGCTCCTGGACTTAATAAAGAATAAGTTCTTTCATATCTAAATGCATTATCATTAATGAAGTCATCTACACTATTAAAGAAATATCTACCATAGTTATAAGGAAAGAATAAGTTTTTAACACTTGAAAACTCATTGTGCGTACCTATCGTTATTGTGTGTCTTCCTGAATAAATTTCAAAATTGTTAGTAAATGTAAATACATCACTATTTAATAAGTTAGCCGTAGAGAATGGCTCAGATCCAAACAATAAACCCTGGAAAGAGAATGGGTTTAAACCGTCTCCGATAAAAACTGAAGGGAAAGGATTTCCTTCTGGTGTTCTATCATCTCTTACTCTTGTGTATCCTAAAAGAAGGCTGTTTGCAAATTTATCTCCTTGTAAATTCCACTCTAATGAACTAGAGTTAGTATTTGTTTTGAAAAATTCAGAACCACCTGAAAAACCTAATGAATTAGCACTTGAATTTCTTGCTTCTAAGTTTTCAGCACCAACATAACTATGCTTTAATGATAACGTATTCTTTTCATTAATGTTCCAGTCAATTTTAGCTGTAAACTTGTCACTATTTAAAGTACGTTTTGTTCCATCAAAATTTCCAATATTAAAACCGTAAGTTGTAGATGTGAAGTTTCTTAATCTTTCGATATCAGCTACAGAAGAGTTACCTCTATATCTTGAAATTTCAAAAGGTTGTGGCGTTTCTTCATCTTGCTTTTCATAGTTTACGAAGAAGAATAATTTGTCTTCGATAACTGGACCACCAACTCTTACACCGTAAGTTGTAGATGTAAATTCTCCTAATCTTTCTCTAGTATTACCTCCTGCAATTTCTGCTGGTGTTTTACCTGCTAATTTTTCATTTCTTAAGAAGAAATATGTAGATCCTTCTATATTATTTGTTCCTGATCTAGTAATTGCGTTAACTGCACCACCCGTAAATCCTGATTGTTTAACATCAAAAGGAGCAATGTTTACTTGAAACTGCTCAATTGCATCAATTGAAAAAGGACTAACTCCTGTTTGTCCACCGTTTGTTCCTGAACCCGCTAAACCAAATACATCATTATTGATTGCACCATCGATATAGATAGAGTTGTATCTGTTATTCTGACCACTAATAGAAATTGAAAACCCGTCATCTCCTTCAGAGATTTGTGTTTGAGGTGTTAATCTTACGAAATCTGCAATTGAACGTGAAGCAGATGCTAAAGTAGCAATCTCTCTTTTTCCAATTGTTGTTTCAGACCCTGTTTTATTACCATCGATTAAACCATCTCTTTGAGCTGTAATTACAACTTCATCTAGAGCATTAGACTCCTCATTAAGAGAAACGTTGAATTTTCTAGATTGACCTAACGTTAAGTATATATTACTCTGTTCAACTGATTGAAAACCTACAAAAGAAATTGAGATTTTGTATGGTCCACCAGTTCTCATATTTGAGATTCTAAAGAAACCGTCGAAATCAGTAGAAGCACCATACTTAGTCCCTGATGGTGTATGAATTGCTAATATATTAGCTCCAGGTAGTGACTCCCCAGCACTATCTGTTATTTTTCCTGATATAGAAGATGTAGTAACCCCTTGACCAAAAACTGTTGCTGTTATTAAAAACAGCGACATAAATAATAAATTTTTGAAATTTTTCATTGTCCTTTTATATTGTTATTTAGAAACGCAGCAAAATTCCGTCTTTTTAATAGCTCAAATATTAACTTAACGTTAACTTTTAACAACATTTTAAGGATTTATATAAATTATAAAAAAAAACAAAATACTGAAAAACAGTGTTTTGCTTATTATAATTTGTGTTTAATGAATAAATTTTTCTGTTTTAAATCTTAATTAATCCAAAAACAAATACAATATTTTACATTTCCTTTAGCATCTTTTTTGCTAACTCTTTACCTAATTCAACACCAAATTGATCGTAAGAAAAGATGTTCCACAAAATTCCTTGTGTAAAAATTTTATGTTCGTAAATAGCAATTAATTTTCCCAAAGACCCTGGAGTAAGTTTATCAAAAGTTATAGCATTACTTGGCTTATTTCCTTCAAATACTTTGTATGGTAACAATTGATTTATCTTTTCAGATAGTCCTGCTGTTTTTAGTTCTAAATGTACTTCTTCTTTAGTTTTTCCAAATGCTAATGCTTCCATTTGCGCATTAAAGTTTGCCATAAGCTTTTTATGGTGGTCTTCTAAACCATGTAAAGCGCTGTGGAAACCTATAAAATCGGCTGGTATTAGTTTGGTTCCTTGGTGTACTAGTTGCATAAATGCATGTTGCATATTTGTACCTGTACTTCCCCAAACTATAGTACCTGTTTGGTAGTTTACTTTATCTCCATTTCTGTCTATACTTTTTCCATTACTTTCCATAATTGCCTGCTGTAAGTAAGCTGGAAGTTTTGATAAGTATTGAGTATATGGAAGAATAGCTTCAGTTTCAGCATTAAAAAAATTGTTATACCATATGCTTATTAGTGCCAATATAACGGGTATATTCTCTGAAAAATCAGCATTTTGAAAATGTTTATCAATCTTCTCTGCACCATCTAATAAATCTTTAAAGTTGTTAAATCCTACTGCTAGACTAATAGATAGTCCAACTGAAGACCATAACGAAAAGCGTCCTCCAACCCAATTCCACATAGGAAATACATTGTTTTTGTCTATTCCAAAATTATGGACTGCTTCAAGATTTGTTGAGACCGCGACAAAATGTTTTGCAACGTCGAATATTGAAGCTGACCTTAGAAACCAATCCTTTATTGTGTTTGCATTACTTATGGTCTCTTGAGTTGTAAAGGTTTTAGATACAATAACAAAAAGTGTAGTTTCTGGATTTATCTTTTTTAGTACCTCTGAGACATGGTCCCCATCTACGTTAGATACAAAGTGTGTATTTAATTTATTTTTATAATACTGTAATCCTTCAACAATCATATCTGGACCTAAGTCGGAACCTCCAATTCCAATATTTACAATATCAGTTATTGATTTTCCTGTATACCCTTTCCATTTTCCTGAAATTACCTTATTACTAAAAGCTCTTATCTTTCTTAATGAAGTTTGAATCTTTGGCTTTATATCTTTACCATCTACTAATATAGGTTCTTCAGAATTACTTCTTAAAGCAGTATGTAAAACAGCTCTTTCTTCTGTTACATTAATAATAGCACCTGAAAAATACTTTTGAATTGCATCTTTTAATTCTACTTCATTAGCTAAATTAAGAAGCAACTTTAATGTTTCTTCTGAAATGATATTCTTAGAAAAATCTAAATGTAAATCTTCATCAGTAATTGATAATTTACTTTTTCTTTCTGAGTCTACATTAAACAATTCATTAATTGTAAAATCTTTAGCTTCTTCATAATGTGTAGTTAATTCTTGCCAAGCTTTGGTAGTGGTTGGATTAATGTTCTTTAGCGCCATGATTAGTTGATTGTTTAGCTGTAATTTCTTCTTCTGTAATTTCTATTTCTTCCTTAAGCATCTCACCAGTATCGGTGGCTAGTGGTATACTATCTAGTCTCTGTTTAATTGGACTAATAAATTCGTAATATTTTGGTTTTAGCGAATCATTCATTGGTTTGGCAGAAGGTAATTTCTGTCTGAATGGATCCACTTGACTTCCATTTTTCCAAAATCGGTAGCATACGTGTGGCCCACTTGTGTTTCCTGTAAGTCCTACCCAACCTATTATATCTCCTTGTTGTACATAATCTCCTACACGAGCTTTTCTTCTCTTCATATGTAAATATTGTGTACTGTAAGTACTGTTATGCCTTACTTTTACGTAATTACCATTACCCCCTCTTCTCGCAGATTCTACTACAGTTCCACTAGCTGTGGTCATTATAGGTGTTCCGTAAGGTGCTGCAAAATCAGTTCCTCTATGTGCTCTTATTCTATTTCCGTACAATTTAATACGTCTACTTAAATTATACCTTGAAGAAATTCGGTATTGAAATTTTACTGGTGATTTTAAAAATTGTCTTCGTAAGAGTCCTGCTTCATTATCAAAGTATTCTGGTATATTTTTTATAGTATCGGCAACATAACGGAACGCGTATAAATCTTTACCTCTATGTTTAAAAACTGCTGCTTTTATTTCTCCATAACCAACAGGTATTGTATCTTTTATAAACTTCTCTTCGAAGATTATTTTAAATGTATCGTCTTTTTGAAGTCTGTAGAAATCGACTGTCCACGAGTAAATATCCGCTACTTCATAGGCTAATACTGGACCAATACCCAAGGTGTCAATAGCTTGTGAGAAGTTGTTGGTGATTTTACCTGATACTTGGCGTTCTACTATTTTAATAGGCTCTCTATACTTAAAGGCAGATACAATCGAATCTTTAAAATCTATAACTGTTGCTTCAACTTTATTATGCTTGTAAATAAAGATTTTTGCACTTTGTAAGGAATCTTTTGAAGCTAATATTGTGTAGGGTTTTCCTGCTCGCACTCTTCGTACGTCAAAAGTGTCTTTTATGGTTGTTGCTATTTGATTTATTTTTGGATAATAAACATGGTGCCTATCCATTATAATCCCAAAACTCTCTCCATTTTTTATAGTATCTTTTATTACCGTGTAGTTATCTAAGTTATAACCATATTTAAGTATTGGTTTTGGTTTTTTAACTTTAATAATTTCTTTTTTAATTTCTATTGGTTTTTCCTCTTTACAAGAGTAAATAGAAGCTAATAATAACAAAATGATAGTATAGTAGGTAGGTTTAAACAACTTTGTTCTGATTTTAGACAAACAAAAGTACAAATAAAAGTATTTTACATTAATACTTTAACAATAAGTAACATTTAGTTTTTAATCAAAAACAATTTCAAATGGATTAGCCAAACCTTTATAGGCTTCTAGCTCTGCTCTAAGTGACCCAACCGCAAGTGAAGCTTTCATTTTAATTGGTATCTTATTATCATCGGCAGTTATCCAAATTGTTACACTCTCTTGTTCTTTAAAAACTCTTCCAGCTTGAACAATAGGTCTGAATTTCTGAGTTTTTACCTTTCCGAACTTCGTATCTAAAGTTTCATATCCTAAAAAGCGTAATTTGAAAGGGTAACTTTTTTCGTCAAAAAACATTTCAACATTAATTTCTTCTCCTGATTTTAGCTTTTTAGTATCATAGCTCCTTAAGAAATAGAACGTAGAAATCATGTCTTGCGGGCTGCTAACTGAAATCGTACTATCTTTCTTTTTTCTAAGGTCTTCTACATATGCTGTTTTATTCTCGTGATTGAATGTTATTTGTTTGTTCTTTTTAAATCCTCCTTCATTTATTTTTCGCTTAAACAAATAAGGTTTCACCTTGGTATAATCAAAGTAGCTTTCGTAAGTATCTTCAACTTTAAAAAACCAACCAACAACATCTGAAGTTCTTCCTTTGCCTATTGCATGTAGTACTTTTTTACCTTTATAATCTTCTTCTTTCAGCTCTAAAGTAGCGGTCCCTGCTTTTAAAAAACCACTATAACTCATCCTATATTGAAGCCATTCTCCATCTTTAAATGCAGTGGTTCCTTCTTGTGAAATACCTAATTGTGACATTAGGAGTCCGATTATCAAATACACTCTCTTTACCATAATTCCAAACTTATAAAAAAAGAATGACAATTATTATTCCAAAAAAGTAAATTAATGATAAAATTACCTAAAACTCAACTCTAAAAACCATATTTGGTGTAAATCTAATTGCATTGGTATCGATGGTGTTAATTGAGGCGTTGAAATCTTTATCGAAAGTCACTTCGTTTACTCTTTTAAGTACATTTTCTTGATCATAAATATTTATTAAAGAAATTCCTATTTTAGATTTTACCTTTTTCTTTTTGTCCCAAAAAAAACTATATGTTGCCGAAGCATCTAATCTGTGGTATGAAGGTAAATCAGTACTGTTGTACTGCTCTATTTCTAATCCGTTATTTGGATCTAAACTTACCAACCCATTAAAAGGTAATCCTGTTTTCCATGTCCAACCTAATGAGAAATTCCAGCTTCTAAAACTCATTTGCTGTGCAATGTATACTGAATTTGATATACTAAAATTCCCTTTAAATGCCTTGTCATTGTTGAAACCATTGAAAAATAAAGATGCATCACCAAATGTATAACTAACCCATGAGCTAAATATTGAGTTCCAATCTTTCTTTACTAAAAGATCAACCCCATAAATAGTTGCATTCCCGTTAAAAATAGTTTCTCTAAAACTATTAAAACCAGTAGTTAAAGAAGTTAACCCATCTATTTTTTTTACATAAAACTCAGAATCGATTAACCATTTATTTCTATTATAAATTACTCCTAAAGTACCTTGTTTACTTTTTAATAAGGGTATATTGTCATTATTTGAGATCGCCCAAAGTTCATTTTCTAATCCAAAATCTGATGTAAAAAACTCTATTACTTTACTAGTATTTTGCTGCTTTAATTCTGCTGACGCATTTAACCAAAACCCTGGAAGAACTTTTAATTTCCCGTACAATCTTGGTTCAAAGGTAAATCGTTTTAAAAGCGATAAATAACTTGATCGAACTCCTAAGTGTAGGTTATATTTATTAGAATCCTTAAAGACATATTCTGCTAAAACCGTATGTGCATTATTTTGCTGTTGATCGAATTGATTTGCTTCATCAGAAATTACTTTATTTTCCTTTTGTAAGTTATAGCTGACATTTGCGTAAGTGTACTGATAACCTAAATTTATACTTCTTTTTTTACTTATTTTTTTTCTTATTATGCTACTAAAACTTATATCTTTTATGGTGTTATTCTTAATTGTAAAGTCGTATATAAAATCGTCTCTTTTTATATTTCCGTCATAAAATAAATTATAGTTTGAGTAATATATATTTGTTTCTTGTTCTAAGGTTTTACCCCATGTTTTATCCCAAGTTATTCCAAAACCTTTATTTTCTATTTTTAATTCATCTGAACGTATATCGTTAATCTGATCGTTGGTAAGGCGATATTTCAAATCGTTTTTGATTAAAATCTGCTGCAAAGAAATCTTATTACTCTCATTGGGTTTGTATACAACTTTACTATTTATGTCTACAAAACTAACATCATTTTTATCCTCAACAAAAGGAAGTTCTGATAACGTTTCACCTTCAGAAATTATAGTGTTCTGAAAAACTTTTTGTGATAATGTATTGAATGTGGGAGTGTTTACAATATCAGAAGTAGAGCGTCTAAATGAAATTTCTGCTCCTATTTTATCCGTAACTCTTACTAAGGAATGAATATCAAAGTTTGTGAAATTAAATCCAAAACCTATTTGTGTACGTTCTGGAACATCTTGCATTGTTGCTACGTCTATTACCCCTGCAATGTGATTTCCAAATTTTGTATTCGAAGCATTTTTATATACCGTAACATTGTCAACTACATAAGGATTAAATGCTGAAATAGAGCCAAAAAAATGTGCAGTAGTATACAGTTTAATTCCGTCAAATAGAACTAAGTTCTGATCGGGTGTTCCTCCATGAATATGTAACCCTGAAGCAGTTTCAATTGGACTTTGTACTCCTGGTAGTTGTTGAGCGCTCAACAAAACATCTGCCTCTGTTTGTCCGGGCAGAATCCCTTGTTTTCTTGGGCGTAGTGTTATTGATCCGTCTGTTTTTTTTACAACTCCATTTGTTAAGTAACTTGAAATTATTATTTCATTTAACACATCTGAAGATTCTTCTAAATAAATCACTTCACATTGTTTTATTTTAAAGTCACTCACAGCCTTCCGTACACTTTTATAACCTATATAAGATACTGTAAGAGTGTCTGAATATTTTAAATTTTTAAACTTAAAAAAGCCCGATTCATTTGTGCTAATTCCTCTAGTTTTATGAAGTATTGAAACATTAGAAAGAAGTTCTTTAGTTTTAGAATCATAAATAGTACCACAAACCTCCATATTTGCTCCTTGAGGTTTTGTTATAGTGTAATAACGATCATTTACTTTTCTTATAATTAGCCTTGTTTGTTGCTCAATAATTGAAAGGATACTCGTCAGGTTTTCGTTTTCTCCATTAATTTCAATTAGCTTATCTTGAATTGTTTCTTCTGAAAATGAAAATTTAATCTTGTGTGTACGTTCTATTTCTTGCAACGCTTTTCTTAGCGATCTCTTTGTTTTTTGTTGACAGAAGACCGATATGTTAATTAAAAATAAAATTATAAATAATCTTTGCTTCTGCATAGTATTAAGGACGAAATATTACTTTTTTATCATTTACGATTTCATAGTTAAGATGCATAGCTTGAGCTACTGTTGCTATACCCACTTGTAAGTTATTATTAGGAATGCTTCCCGAAAAACGCTGTTCTGTATTTACATTCTCTGTAATAATGCTAATTCCATACACTTTTTTAATATCGTTAAAAACATAGTGTAATGGCGTGTTATTGAAATTACTTTCAAAATTTTGCCAAGACGGTTTTGTAGTTGTTATACGCCACTCTTCAAATACATCATTTTGTATTTGACGAATAGCTTCTCCTCGTATCAATATTTTTTCTACTCCATTCCTTTCTATCATTACTTTTCCTTCAAAGCATTGTACTTCTAAAAAATCTTCTTGTTCATTTACGGTGAATTGAGTTCCTAAAACACTTACTTTTCCTTCATTAGTTATCACTTTAAATTTACTTCCTTTCTTAACTTTAAAATAAGCTTCTCCTTCTAAATTAACTATTCTAGAAGTTTTCCAATCTTCTTTATTAAAGTTCAAAGAAGACGATGCGTGAAGTATTACCTCTGAGCTGTCTGGTAAAATCACAGCCAATTGTTCACCAAAGTTGGTTTTATATTTCTGATTTGTATTTAATAAGAACTGGAACATTCCAAAAAATATAAGCAATGTGGCTGCAATACCACTTATAATATAACTTCTATTCAGTTTTATTACTGGCTTTGACTTTCTTTCATGTTTTTTAAGAAAATTAGCATAAGACTCTTCGTTATTTACAGCAGGCGCTTTAAAGTCCGAAGAATATTCTAAAATTTTCTCGTACGTAGAAAACTCTTCCATACGTTTCAATCGCTCTAATTCTTGATTTGAAATCTCTCCCGAAATATATTTAATGATCAGTGTATCTAATTCTTGATTCTCCATAGATGTTTTCTTTAAATCCCTTCAACTTCTTTTCGTAATGCTCTAAGAGCGTTACTCATCCTTTTCTCTACTGCTTTTACTGAAATATCAAGAAGTACAGCGATTTCTTTAAATGTTTTTTTATCTATTCTATTCAATAAAAATACTTCTCTTTGTTTTTCTGAAAGGTTAGAAATTGCGTCTTGTAATTTGTTTAAAAATTCTTTTTCTTCAAGAACAAATTCTGGGTTCTCATTATTAACAGTATTTACTTTAGGAGATAATTTCTGGTGCTCTAAAACTACCTTTTTATGTTTCACTGAATTTAGAAAAGTGTTTGTTGCCACTTTAAATAAGTATGATTTTACAGTTTTTAAAATTATTTTTGAGCAATTTTCCAATGCTTTTATAAAACAATCCTGTACTATATCTTCTGCCAAATCTATGTCACCCGATTTGTAATAAATATAATTCCGAAGGGTTGTAACATGGGTTTTATAAACATTTTCAAAAACCATTGAATTACATAAAGATTGTTCTTCTTGTTTCATCATCACAAAAGTAACATGTTTTTAATTTAATTTATTAATAAACAGAGACTTCTCTTTATACAAAATCAGTCTCTGCTTCCTTAGTAAACAAATTATTAATTATTATCAATTAATCTAATATCATCTATAGCTGCCGAACTACCGATTATTTGTACTATTATTTTGTATTCTCCCGCTGGTAAATCAACGGCTAAATCTTCTGAAAAATCTACCCACCCATTAGGGTTAACCTTTACTTTAAATTGTTGTAAAGTGTTTTGTAGCGAATCTCCATTTCCATAATCCGCATCTTTTTCATCTATATAAACATTAAAAAAATAGCCACTATTCCATCCTGTAAAATCTCCTGGCATGTAATATTTAAAAGCCATCTTGGCTTTTCCTCTGGTAATTGAATTTTCTATTTTAATATTCGTTTCCACAACTGCATCAAAATACCCTTTACAGGCTCCCATATCTAAACCTAAGAATTGTGTGTTATTCCCTTTAAAATCATATCCTTTCCATTTAGTAAAGTCTTCTGTTTTACCTCTGTAAAGTGTTCCGCATTTGCTCCCTTGTTCTTGATTAAGATCTATTACTGGTTTTCCTAACACATGATTTCCGAATGCATTAACTACAAAAGCTTCACTGTCGTTTTCAAAATCTAACTTAAAAAATGTTTTTTCTTGTTCTTGATTTTGGTCACCATTATTTTGATCACCAATTAACTCATTATTATCATTACAACTCATTAATATTCCAAAACCTAATATGGTTAGTAATACATTTACTTTTTTCATTTTTAAATCGTTTTAATTGTTATGCCTCTAATACAATTTAGTTCTCCTTTTACCCTACCTTATTTTTATTTTTTATTTTGAATTCAGTTAAATTTTATCCTAAAAAAATGCTAACGCTCAATTAAGTTGAGCGTTAGCAGTTTCTAGGTTATCTGTAAAAACTTTATTTAAAAGTTACCCCAATTTTCGATTTCTTCGGTGGACCACAAATAGGGAAAGAAAATTCTTTTCTGGTACTTCGGATGTAAATATTTCCTCCAGTTACTTCCTCCTGTAGCATCTAAATCAGATTCGTTTCCTCCTAAATACTTACCCGCCGCGTTATAATGGGCCATTACCCATTTTACGTTTACTGTGTAATCGTAGTGGCGCATTGCTTTTATTAGTTCTTCGTTGTCTTGAATTTCTTTAGGTAATTGTTTGAATTTTCTAGATAGATTTATGTCGTTATAATCCTCCATGAATTCAATAAATTCTCCCATGTATTTTCTCTCGAAAAGCTTCAATAATGTTGTTTTTTGACCTGTAGTATAATTTTTTCCTGCGGCTTGCCAATATAAGTGTTCGTAGGCATTTTTAAATGACGAGTTTCTATCAATAGACTCTCTAAATCTTATATCTATTAGGTTAATTAATTCTGTAGAGGCAAATTCTATTTTTCGATATTGAGCACTTTGAAACCCACTAGCTGGTGTTAATGTATTTCTAAATTTCAGATATTGTTCAACATCCATTCCTTCTCCCATTACTTGAAAAGAACTACATAATACATCAAAATACCTGCTAATTCTCATTAGGTGATTTGTGAACTTATCTGCTGTAATTTCTATACCATTTGCTACTTGATTTATCTCCCAAAGTATCATTTTAAACAACAGTTCATTTACCTGATGATACATAATAAATACCATTTCATCTGGTTCTGTTGTCCTAGGAATTTGCAATCCGAGTAATGCATCAGTTTGAATATAATCCCAGTAAGTAATTGGTTTGCTCCATAATAAACCCTCAAGCATTGCATCAACCGGAACACCTAGTTTATCATATTTCTCCTCAATGGCTTTTAATAACTCTTCTCTATTCATTTGTTTTATTTAAAGTTAAAATAAGAAAGCCAAGAAAACAGATAAAAGTATCTCTTTTCTTGGTTCTTAATTCTTTATTTTACTTTTCTATAATGTTCCTCTACGTTGTTGCTCTCTCTCTATAGATTCGAACAGTGCTTTAAAGTTACCTGCTCCAAAGCCACGGGCACCCATTCTTTGAATTATTTCAAAAAATAATGTTGGTCTGTCTTCAACCGGTTTAGTGAAAATTTGTAGTAAATATCCTTCTTCATCTGCATCAATCATAATTGATAGCTCCTGAAGTTTAGAAATATCTTCTTTCATCATCTTCATATGATCTCCTAATCGTTCAGGAATCATATCATAATACGATTGTGGTGGTGGTGGTAAAAACTCTACTCCATTCGCTTTTAATTGGCTTACCGTTTTTATGATATCGTCTGTAGCAACTGCTATATGCTGTACACCTTCTCCTTCATAAAAATCTAAATATTCTTCTATCTGAGAACGTTTTGCTGCTTTAGCTGGCTCGTTTATAGGAAATTTTATACGACCATTACCGTTACTCATCACTTTACTCATTAATGCTGAATATTCAGTGTGAATTTGTTTATCATCAAACGATAAAAAGTTAACGAATCCCATTACATCTTCGTACCATTTCACCCATTTGTTCATTTGGCCCCAACCTACGTTACCAACCATATGATCAATATACTTTAAGCCTGCACTCGGTGGGTTGTAATCTGATTTCCATTCTTGAAACCCTGGTAGGAATGTTCCGTTATAATTTTTACGTTCAACAAACATGTGTACTGTTTCACCGTATGTATATATTCCTGCTCTTACGACTTCTCCAAATTCATCTGTTTCAACTACTGGCTCCATATATGATTTTGCTCCTCGTTTGGTAGTTTCCTCATATGCTTTTCTTGCATCTTCTACCCAAAGTGCTGTTACTTTAACTCCATCGCCATGTTTTACTATGTGATCATTAATAGGAGATTTACTATTTAAAGGAGTTGTTAGTACTAAACGTATTTTATCTTGCTTTAACACATAACTTACAG
The DNA here is from genome assembly GCA_020629275.1 of Tenacibaculum sp. Classification (GTDB taxonomy): domain Bacteria; phylum Bacteroidota; class Bacteroidia; order Flavobacteriales; family Flavobacteriaceae; genus Polaribacter. The sequence goes on from JAHDDQ010000005.1 coordinate 77,982, forward strand.
CATCTTTAGATCCTGTTTCTAAACCTTTGTAGGCAAAGGATTGAAAACCAAATGCTGTTTTATAAAAATGTGCTGCTTGCTTCGCATTACCTACATAAAACTCCACATAATCTGTTCCTAAAAGTGGAAGGAAATCTTGTGCTCCTTCAAATATTTTTTCTA
>JAHDDQ010000077.1:0-7193 GCA_020629275.1 Tenacibaculum sp.
TGTTCGCTTTGATGAAGAGAGCTATGAATTACTTGTTCCATTCTTATTGAAACCATTCTCTTCAGTAACACAAAGTTATCGATTTAGTCATCATGCAGATGTTCGTTTAAATGAAATAAATAAATATACATCTGATATTTTTGAAGATGAAGAAACATTTATAGAACATTCAAAAAATATAGTCAATCACTTATATGAGCAGTCAAATTCAGCGAATATAAAAACAGGAGATGTTTTAATTGTATTGTTTGAAGGTATCGAGTATAAGGACGTTTTAACAGAAGCAGTAGGAATTTTTAAAATAGAAAATAAAGTAGATTTCTTTCAAACCTATTTAGATGAAGATAGTTTCGATGTTGTAGTACAGAAAGGAATTTCAACTAAGAAATTAGATAAAGGTTGCTTGATTTTGAATTCATCAGATGCTGAAGGAACAGTGGTATTATCAGTAGACAATAATAATTACGATGCACAATATTGGATAAAAAATTTTCTAAGCGTTAAGTATGCAGATGACAGGAATTTACACACACAAAATTATTTGGAATTATGTAAAGAGTTTTCTGAAGAAATAATTAAACCAGAACAAGGAAAGCATGAGCAAGGAAATTTCTTAGCTAATGCAGTTGATTATTTTAAAGAACACGAAAGTGTAGATTATCATACATTTAAAGATGAAGTTTTTGATGAGGATAAGCAGAAAGATCAATTTGAAGATTATAAAAAGCATTTTGAGAAATTAAATGATGTATTAATTCGTAATAATTTCGAAGTTTCAGATATAGTTTTAAAGAAGGAAAAGAGTAAGTTAAAAACCGAAATTAAGTTAGATACTAATATTCAAATAAAATTAGATATTGATGCTCCAGATGCTGCTTCAGAATATTTAGAAAGAGGATATGATGAAGAGAAGAAGATGAAGTTTTACAAAGTGTATTATAATGCAGAGAAGTAATTTAAACGTATAGTTTGCCTATAAAAAAACCTCAAAATTCGTTCATAGAATTTTGAGACTTTTTGTTTTATCAATTCTGTATCTTTATGATGAAGTATAACAAAGTAATCTTATTTAATAATTCAAATGTTATAAAATAAATTACTTCATTTTTTCACAATGAAAATAATAATTTATTTCTTAGTATTAATTAATTGCTTTACTAATGCTTTCAATTCTTTTATGTCATTATTTTGCTTCTCTAACTTCTTTTCTTGTTGAATCGTGTATAAAGTTAATTCCTCTACTTTTTCAAGAAGTTTTGTGTTCATTTCACCAAGCTTTACTCCATTTTCTTTTACTTCTTTAGCAGAAGGGATATTAGCTAAATGGCCTTTTTCTTTAATATGGTTTTCAACATCTTTTAGAGTTGGTAATTTATAATCATTTGCAAATACATAATCTGGCCAAGCAGATTTTAACTTAACAGTTACTTCTTCTGCTATAATTCCTTTTGAGCCTGCAACTGCTAATTTGTAGCCTTTAGTATCTTTAACACCTAAACCAAGGTTACCGCTAACAAATAATCTAGAATTACTCAATTCCATTTTAGCACTAGTACCTTTATCAGCATTTTTTGAAATATACCATCTATGATTATTAACTGCTTTGTTATATAATGTTCCATCACCCTCAACACCGAAACCATACATGTTAGTTTCTCCCAATCTGTTACCGTATAAAGATATAATATCTCTAAGAGAGTTACTAGAAGCTATACTTCCAAGGCTTAGAGTACCAGTTGAAGATACATTACCTCTAATGTCTAATTTTTGAGAAGGTGTAGTAGTACCAATACCTACATTACCATTAGATTTGATGATCATTTTATCTAAACCATTAGTTTGTAGTTTTATATCCTCATCTGCGTTAACTTTTAGTGTATAATGGCTTTCACCATCTGTACCTATATAATGAGAAGAATACGCAGAAGAATTAGTTCTTTTTCCTTGTAGAATAATTCCAGACTGTCCTGTTGAAGAATTAGATTTGATTTTTACTAATGAGGTTTTAGGAGCTTCTATATGAAGCTTTTCTGATGGAGATGTAGTTCCTACACCTAATTTTCCATAAACAAAAATATCTGCAGTTTGATTAACTTTGAATAATTTTTTATTTCCTATAGATTGTATTTCAAATCCATTGGCACTACCATTACCAGTTCCACCTAATCTTATTCTTGGAATATCATCTAACCAAGATAATGTCATACTAGCATTATTATTATTAGGGTTTCTAACAGTAAGATCACCAGTAGTAGAATTGTTACCATTATTATTCCATTGCGCATGAGAAATAAACACAGCAAAAAGCATAGCAATTGCTAAATAAATCTTTTTCATAATAAATAATTTAATTTTTGAACTGCAAAACTACAACTTTTAACAAATTAAAACAAGAAGTAATATGTTGTCGTTTTTTTGTAATTATTTGTTTAGTAGTAATGTAAACGCTATTCTTTTTCAGCTATTTTCTTTACATAATCAGTAATGATTACAATTTGTGTAGGACCAACTTTTCCTTCAATATATTTTGCATTTTCACGATCTAAAGAAATTCTTCTAACCGCTGTACCTTGTTTTGCAACCATACTCGAACCTTTTACTTTTAAGTCTTTTATAAGAACAACTGTGTCACCAGCCTGCAATACAGCACCGTTGGCATCTCTATGAATGACTTTTTCACTTTCGTCTAAATGATCTCCACTTTCTTTGGCAAAACGAAGATCTTCATCTTCTAAATACATCATGTCTAATAGGTCTTGAGGCCATCCTTCTTTTTTTAGACGATTTAACATTCTCCAGGCGACTATTTTAACTGGGCTAAATTCACTCCACATACTGTCATTTAAACATCTCCAGTGATTTACATCTGTAGTTTCTGGATTTTCAATTTGATCAATACAAGTTTTACATGCTAATAAACTGCCATCTACACCTCCAGTTGATATTGGAGGGACTTCGTAAATGTTCAATTCATTTTTTGAAGCGCATAATTCACATGCATTACCACTCCTGTCTTGTAATTCTTGTAATAAACTCATAATTGTATTTCTTGCTGCGAAAGTACACCAATATTTTGATTTAACTAGCTTAACAAGACGTATCAGCTACTATTTTCCAAGTACCATTAATCTTTTTGAAGATGATCATAAAAACACCATTTGCTTTTCCTATTTCTCGAGTTAAATAGTACTCTCCCATTACATAATAACTGTTTTTTTCAATTTGAGAAATACTATTAATTTTGAATTGTAACGTACCTGTATGATTTTTTGTTGGATAACTCTTTTTATAGTTTTCAAGAGTTTTTTTCCAACCATATGTTATACCATTGCTTCCATAGAATCGTAAAGAGTCAGATTTCCAATACCCATTCATGAAACCTTCTAAATTATGATTAGACCAAGCTTTTTCTTGATCTTTCATTACTTCAATAATTTCTTGTTTGTGTTTAATTATTGATGATTTGCTTGCACAAGAATACAAAGTGATAAGTATTGAAAATATAAAAAGTTTTTTCATGATTAATAAGTTTAATGAAATAAAATGTAGTTTTACAATACTACAAATTTGATATTAATTCAACGGGTAAAATTAATGTCTAAAAAAAGTACTTATGTTGTTAGAAAGCGAACGCCTTACTATCGAAGAAGCAAAAACTTCAGAAGCTCCTTTTTATTTTGAACTGTTCAACGATCCAGATTGGAAACGATATATTAACGATAAAGGATTAAAAACTATTGAAGAAACTAGGATGTACCTTGAGGATATTTTATCAAAGAATAAAAAGCTAAATGGTTTAGGTTTTTTTTCTGTGCGATTGAAATCATCTAATGAATTAATTGGAGTAACAACAGCTTTACAAAGAGATACATTAGCTTATATTGATATTGGTTACGGGTTTTTACCTAAAGGAAGGGGTAGGGGATTTGCTTATGAAGCTACAAGTTTAATGTTAAGTTATATACAGAATAAATTTAAACAAGAAAAAGTATATGCATTAACAGTACCAGAGAACATAAGGTCTCAAAAATTATTAAAAAAATTAGATTTTAAATTTGTAGCAAAAAAAGAAGTATTCAAAGGAGAGGAAGATTATATTTTTGAATATATATTCTAGAATAAAATATTATTCTTCTAAATATAAGTCAATTAATCCCTCAGGAGTTTCAACTTCAATTGTTTTGTTTTCTCTGTCAACGTTTACTATAAAATCATCTATTAGTGGAATAAATATATCAATACCATTTCGATCAATTTCAAATAGTGGCTGTGCCGCTTTATCATTAATATTTACAATGTTTCCAACTTCGCCGAAAGTCTTATCTTTTATTACAAAGCCAATAACTTCATGATAATAAAACTTATTACCCGTTAGTTTAGGTAGTAATGTTATCGGTAAGTAAATGCCTGATTTCATAATAGCTTCAGCATCTTGTTCAGTATCTACACCTTCAAATTTTACGCGAAGCATAGTGCTTTTACTTAATGAGGATTTTTCAATAAAAAATGGAATCAAGTTATTGCCGAGATCGACAAAAACTGATTCCATGTTTCTATATAGTTCGGGTTCATCAGTATCTAACTTAATAATTACTTCACCCTTAAAACTGTGTTTTTTAACGATGTTGCCAAGATAAAAACAATCTTTGATTTGCATATCGCTATATATTTTTACTCTTCACTATCTCCAGCCTCTTCTGTAGCAGCATCTTCACTATCTACAACAGGTGCTTTTGCAGCAATACGAGCTTCGTTTACAGCTTTCTCAGCTTCTAAAGCTTTAGCTTTAGCATCTTCTTGAGCTTTTGCTAAACCATCAACTTTTCCACCAATTTTTGAAGACTTTTCTTCTAACCAAGCATTGAATTTTGCATCAGCTTGCTCTTCAGTTATAGCTCCTTTTTTAACACCACCAATCAAGTGATTTTTTAATAAAGCTCCTTTATACGATAAGATTGCTCTTGCAGTATCAGAAGGTTGCGCTCCATTTTGTAACCATTGTACAGCAACATCAACATCTAAGTCTATTGTAGCTGGGTTAGTGTTTGGGTTATAAGTTCCTATTTTTTCTAAGAAACGACCATCTCTTTTTGATCTTGAGTCAGCAGCTACTACCCAGTAAAACGGTTTACCTTTCTTACCGTGTCTTTGTAATCTAATTCTTACAGGCATAATTGTTAAATTTTAAGGTTCTCGACCTTGTTTATTAATCTAAAATTTAATATTTAGAATGTTCTAAATATTTGAGTGCGCAAATGTATAAAATCTTTTTGAGATAATATATAATTGCATGTACTAATTTTGAATAAAAAAACACCTGATAAACAGGCGTTTGGTGAAAAAAAATAAATGTTGTGACTTATTAGAGTACTCTAACGTTAACAGCGTTTAATCCTTTTTTTCCTTCTCTAAGTTCGAACTCAACAGTATCACCTTCTCTAATCTCATCGATTAAACCTGATACGTGTACAAAATGTTCTGTGTTTGAGCCTGACTCTGTAATGAATCCAAATCCTTTAGATTCATTAAAGAACTTTACCGTTCCTTCTTTCATTATAAATGATATTAATATTAAAGGGGCAAATATAATCTTTAATTATTGGTTTTGAGTATTTTTTGTGTTTTATTTTAACATAGTTTTAGATAGTTTTTTGTTCATTTTTATAGAAAGATTCTGCCTGGAATTTTATTAAATTATGTGCTAACTTTTGCTTGTATTTATAGAGTTCTTCTTCATCTTCTAACTCCTTGTAAATAGCTTTATTTAGTATAGTGTGAGTTTTTAATATTTCTCTTCGTTCATTGATTTGTTGTTGCATTTTAATTTTAACTGCAGATTCCAAATTTTCAAGCCTAAAATCATATTCACCCTTACTACTTATGAGTTTAGTTAAAATAGGTGCAGATTCTATAGCTAAAAAAAGAAGAAAAATAAAAAGAGAGCTAAGCAAAGGAAGTTTATTTAATGCTGTAATACGTGCCATCAATCCATTATAATTTTTTATTGTAGGCTGTGTATTTATTTCTGAGTTTTTTTGTCTTTGGTTTAGGTTGGCAATCTCCTTTTCGTAATTATCAATTTTCTCTGTATTTTGTTTTTTTAATTGATTCAACTCAGTTAAAGACTTGTCGTGTTTATCTCTTTTTTCCTTGTAAACAGGTCCTTTACCTAATAGTTTTGTTCCTTTTCTCCCTTCAGCCTCAGCGATATAAATTTCATATAGTTTTTCTGTTTCAGCTTCTTTGGTTTTAATTGCTGATTTTAAGTTGTTTATATTGTTTTTAATTTCGGTGATTTCTGGTTGGAATTGTAGAGCAATTTGATTCTTATTATCAAGTGTCATCTGATTTTGTTCAGTCAATAAGACTTGGTTGATTTCTTTTTCAAAGATTTTTAGCTCCAAAGGCTTTGAAATCACAATAGCAATAATTATTGCCAAAAGTAGTCTAGGTATTACTTGTACAAACTCGCTTATAAAACGTTCTTTTTTCCTTAATGTAGAAACTATAAAACGATCTAGATTAAAAATCAAAAGCCCCCAGAAAAAGCCAAAAATAGTTGAAATATAAATGGTATCGAACACAGTATATAATGCGTAAGAACAAGAAATAAAAGCCATCAAGGCAGTGAAAAAGACAGTGGCTCCAATACCTATATATTTGTTCTGTTCTCCATTAGAGCATTCTTTGATTAAATTCAAATCTACTCCTGAACAGCTAAGGAAAAAACGTTTTAACATATAATATGTAACGATCTCATTAGTTATATGTTACAAGAAAAGCCTCATAAATAGGCTTTTTTAACAAAAGTTTTACTTTAAAACATCAATTTGTGTCAAAAACATGATTTGAAGAATTTATTTACTTGACTTTGTAGTCAAAAGTTTATTTTTAGTACTGAATCGAATAATTTTTCCCCCATCTATGTTTTGAGTTAAAACATTAATTCTCTTTTTACCTTTTACTAAAGAAATAATCTTCGAGTAATTTACTTTTTGATTATTGTAAAAAAATACAACATCTTTATTGTGCTTAATAAAATCAATAGCTTTTTTAGGAGGTGGTGGAGGAATGTTGGTAATATCTCCTTTTTTTATTTTTGCAAAAGCATTCGTTGTCTCATTATTTTTAAACTCAGTAACTAATTAGCCATTTTGATATACTTTTTTAATATTAGTATTGGGAAGAACTTT
>JAHDDQ010000077.1:7203-16346 GCA_020629275.1 Tenacibaculum sp.
CAGTTCTCTTTTGAGTTATTATTTTACCTTCTTTAGAAATTTTTTGACCAAGATTATTATAGTAAGTAATTCCTTTTTCATTTTTTACATAGTAATACTTGTCATCATTTTTTTGATGAAAACCTGTTGTTGTAACTGAGGGTAATGAATCTCTAATCGAATAGTTTGATTCGTTATTTTCAGAATTATTTTTTATAATTTTTTGAGCTTCTATTCTTTTTGCAAAGAGAAAAATGATACTTGTTAAAACCGGTATGACTGCCAGTTTTTTTAATGTGATTTTACGATGTGAACTTTGTTTTGTCATCATGAGTAATCTTTTTTTAGTTAATACATAATTTAAATTACTGGCCAAGTAATTTTTGTTATTCCAAGCAACATTATCTAATAGTAAATATTGATACTTAGTGATGCTTTTGTGAAGTGTGATAACCTTATTGTCAGCTATAAACTCATGATTAAGTTTGATTGCTCTTTTCAAAAAAACAAATAAGGGATTAAACCAGAAGATTACATGTAATAACTCAATAATAATTATGTCAAAAGAGTGTCTTTGAATTACATGAATCAGTTCATGGGTTAATAATTCTTCTTGAATTTGATTATTCTCATATGCTTTTTTATTGATGAAGACATACTTCCAAAATGTATAAGGGCTTATTTTATCGTTTACCAATATAACAGTAGCATTCTGAATTTTAACTTTTTTGTTTTTGCTGATTTTTAGTGTGATATCATAAATGTGTTAGAAAAATCTGACTATTAAAATTGAAGTAATTATACCATAAATAACCCCTAGCAGAATTAACAGATTAAAATTATTTTCTTGTACGATTTCTCCTTGTTCCAAGACACTAATTAAATCTGAACTCTTAAAGTTCTCAATTACAGGTTTTGTGAAACTATTTATTTTATAGAGAGGTGTAATAAAAGAAAATGGTAGAATACCCAATAAGAAAAACCGATTGAATTGGTGCATTTTTTCACGTTCTAACACTAAATGATAAAATATCAGAAATATAGTTAGTGTTAAGAAAACTTTAGTTAGGTACAAAATCATTATTTCTGTTTTTTTATTTTAGAATCTATCAATTTTCTAAGTTCTTCAAGCTCAGTAACCGATAATTCTGTTTCTTCTGTAAAGAATGAAGCAAATTGTGAAGCTGAGTTGTTGAAGAAGTTTTTGATAAGACCATTTACATGCTTTGAGAAATAGTCCGATTTCTTTACCAGCAGATAGTACTCTCTAGTTTTACCTTAAAGTTCATAATTAATATAACCTTTGTTTTTCATCCTCTTAAGTAATGTAGCAACAGTTGTTGTAGCTGGTTTTGGCTCTGGGAATTCAGCTAACAAGTCTCTCATGAAAGCCTTTTTTAACTTCCATAATAATTGCATTACTTGTTCCTCTGTTTTTGATAGTTGCATAACTAGATAATATTTTTAACTCTACAAATGTAGGTTAAGCGTGGTTAGTTTGCCTTATGAAGTGTTATTTAGTAGTAAATAGTATGTTTTAATTAAAGTAATTCTAAGCTTTAATCTTCACTAACTTGACATATGAGTTTTGAATATTAATAATTTGGTTAAAGAACTCCTTTAAGTAGTCATACTCATTATTACTGTAGATGCTTTTGGAGAAATTAAACCTTAAAAGAAGTTTTAGGCTAGTTGTGTTAGATTTTGTTGTTAGCATTATCGTACCTCCATTATTAGGTAACGATAGTACTTTGTTTTTAGGGAAACTAATGGCCTTGTAACCTTCAGGTATTCTAATATTAATGAAAAAAGATTCAAACCAAGCAAACCCAAAATTAACGGGATAATTTCTAGTTTCCAATTTAAAAGGATTTTTAGAATATCTATTAATAATAAAAGGGTTGAGAGTTATGCTTTCAGGAGTTGTGCTAAAGTCGGATGATGTAACTACATAGGTGAGTTTTAATTCTTTTTCGTTTGTTTTAGAGTCTATATTGAATGTGTCAATTTCAAGATTTGGATGTTGACTTTCAAAATTGTCTAAATGTTCTTCATAAGAAACGGAAGATATTTTTTTTCTTTTTTTATAGCATAGTAACCTTTCTCTCTCGATTTAATAGAAGCATGTAATTCATCGAATTCTTCATTGAATCTAAAATCAATATTATAACGTAGGGTAGAAGAATCTTTAGAAGTTATGTCTTCCCAATAACTTCCATTGTCAAAGTCTAGTACACGACCCTCTCCATTCAAACACATGAAAGGAACTTCACCAAAAGACAAAAACTTGTCAGTAGCGTCTAAAAAATAAGTTTCATTATTTATTGTAGCCTTAACTATAGCGTAATTAAAGTCAGAAATACTAGGATGGAGTTTTGTTACTTTTCCATTTTTTCTGGTTGATAAGACAACTAAATAACTCTTAATATTAAGAGCGTTTAATGCGTTGTACAATAAAAGGTTAATAGCATCTGCACTTCCTGAATTTTGTTCATAAATTTCTCGAATTTTAAGTCTTTCTTTAGACCAATATTTTTGATTCCAAAATAATTTATTCTGTAAATGTTTATAAAGTGTTTTTGCTCTTTTTAAATCATCAACGATTTTTTTAATAGAGTCGGGGAATTTGTTTTTCAGAAATCTCGTTTTAGTAACTTGATTGTCAAAAAAACGCTTTCTAAGAGTTTTGTCTGTATGTTTCCAAGTTTTGGTGTACTTAGTTGTTAAACCTCTAATGTTAGTATATGAAATTAACTCAAACATTAATCTGTACATATAATTTTTTTTGGCTAACATATAGTCTTCGCTCTTAAAGGCAGGGATATTATCTAAACCATATGTTACCTTAAAACAATCTCCAGCTTCTGCACCAGGAATTTCTATACAATTCTTTTTTACATATGTATTTTTTCTATCAAACTTTCTATCGGATCTAGTTCTAATATTATATTTCCAATTTCTAGGAATAGTCGTAGAAAAATCACTTTTTAATTTAGGAATATCGGATTGGAACTTCCAATCGTCAATCTTAGAATATGGAGAAATAACACTATATCGATATTCTATTACACAGCCATTTTGTATTTTTGGTAGTGTAAATGTTACTTCATGCCAATCTTCGGAAAGTTGTTTCTTGTATACTTTATCATTTGAAAAATAAATCTTTTCTATTTTATTACTAGTGTCTAAATTGTAAGTTATGGCTTTTATGTTTTTAATACTTTCATTTTTGTAGGTATTTAATGTTATTGTAGCTTTATCATAACCAGTATTGTTAAAAATTTTTATTCTTCTGTAAACGTCTCGCCTGAATTTATAATTATTTTCTTTATCAACAAAAACATATCCGCTCTCTTCTAGAACTAAAGCATTAGCCGTAGTGTCTTTCTGATAAACGTTTAATGTAAGTTCGTTGATATTTATTCTACCTAAGTTTGGTGGCTTTTTCTGGCTATACATACAGAAAGATAATAAACAACATACAATAACAAATATCTTCATATGATTACTGTATTTTACTAAGTACTATTTTTTCATTTTGCTTAGCTATTACTTGGGTGTAAAAGGCTTTAACTTCTTGATAAAAAGAAGGTGGTATCATTGCTTTATCGAACTCTAGTACTGCATTAATTTGAATAGATGTTCCTTTATTGACAGGTTTAAATTTAAAGAAACCAATGTTATCGCTTATTCCAATAGCCATTTGCTCTGGAATAGAGCTAACTTCGTATCCTTCTGGTATTTCTATTGAAATACTGCTAGTTTCCTTCCATGGAGTAGCAAAATCAATAGGGAATTTCCTGTCATCCAGCTTGAAAGGGTTTTCTTTATCTGTTAAGAATAGTAGAGGATTTATATATAATTTATCATTGATTTCCTCTACTAAATTGTCGGTAGAAAACTTAAACATTTCGCTTAGAGGTTTGCCTAAGGAATTTTGATTTAGAATTTTATGATCATCAATTTCAATTTCGTATTCTTCCTCAAGTTCTGATAAAATATCTTCTTCACTGGTATTATTATATTCTTTTCGTTTTGTTAGGGCAAAAAGCCTATCGTATTTGAGTCTAGTAAATCCAGTTGCAGTTCCGTCTGTATCAATTTTTAATTTTACTAAGCTATTTTCTGAGGAAACTTTACGAGGAGTAAGGCTAATCCATTCAGATTTACCATTTTCCATGATTTTTCGCCCACTCCAATTTATAGTTCTAGCAGGAAGTATATTTGGAAGTGAGTAAGGCTCTGTAGCATCTAAAAGTACTGTTCCTCCATTTTTGAATTCTACTATTGAAATTACATAATTAAATCCGTTTAATGTAGGGAATAGAGGAATTTCATGATCTCTCGTACTTACTAAAACTGGATTAGCTTTTAGTCCAGCTTTCCTTAGCATCGCAGTAAGTGCTAAATTAATGTCAGCAGTATTTCCACTTCCTGTTTTATAGGCTTTTTTTACGCCTTTGTCGGTAAATTTACCTGACTTTTTATTCCAAGTGATTTTATTTTTTATAAAATTAAAAATACTGATCGTTTTTTCAATATCAGTTTTAGCATCAGCCAAAATTGATGGTAAATCATCTTTAAAATATCTATTTCTTTTTAACTCACCACCAAAGTCATCTATTAGGTTAATTTTTTTACTTATGTCTTCCCATGTTGTAGTGTAGAATTTTGGATTACTATTAGGGTATTTTATGTATGATAATTCATATTTCACACCACCTCTGTAGTTGTTTATATTAGAAATATAAGGTTCACTATCAGCTATCGCGACTATGTTTTTAGCTTTATATTGCTCAATTTTTTTTGTATATATAATTTTGCTATCTGTAGTAGTTTGCATGGGAGTTAAGAAAGAACCACCAGCCTTAGACTTTAATCTAATGTTATAAATTTCTTGTTTTTTTCTTTCTGTGGGCGTAATACTATAATAACCCTTGGAACGTTTTTTAAATATGAAATATTCAGGTGTTTCAATTGTGATATCTAATTTATTTACTGGTATATTATATTGAAAAATTATATCATCTATTTTACTTACAAAAGGTGAATTTACAACATACTTGAAGTCAATTATTGAACCTTCTTTTATATCTGCAAAAGCTATCTTTTGTGCAATAACATTATCGTTAACTTCTTCCGTGAACCTATTAACACGCTTCAATTTAGTTTTTTTTATTTTATTATTACTTTCATTGAATGTATATCCTCTAATCCCCGAAATACGCTCTTTGATCCCTGCTTGTTTATACAATAAAATTTTAAAATTTCCCCAATTTAATCCTTCTTTGTTATATATTTTAATTCTGTTATGAATTTCAGAGACTAATGAAAAACCACCACGATTATCATGAGTAAAATAAGTTCTTCTGTATTTATACAAATAAGCAGCATTAGCAGTAGAATCAATAGGGTGTGATTTTTCTAACAAAGCTTCTTTTGAGATTTCTCCAAATTCAATTTCTTGAGAGATTAAATACGCTCGAAAGCTCAAATAGTAAAATTAATTTTTTCATAATATAATGGGGATATTTAGTTTTTATAAACAGCAATTCTTAAATTCTCTTGTTTCGCAATTTGTTTTCTAAATTTTCTATATAGCTTATAGTCTTCTTTAGGATATGTACCGTCTTTTATTAAAATAGTTTTTTTGTATTGAATGTTAGTGTCGTCTAACTTTATAAGTTCTCTTGTATATGAACCAAACTTAGTCTTAATTTCTTTTTTAGTTGGTAATTGTTTGACGTGATATTCGTTCGGTACCGTTATTGTATAGTTATCAACATCTTTGTAACCGCGATAAATTCTTAAAGGAAGATTTCTAGTTCTGTATCGTTTTGGAATTAAAGTATTTTTATTAAAAACATTAACTCTTAACAGAAGTTCGTTTTCGTTTAAAGAAGCGTAATTGTTTAGAGTAACATGCATCTTTTCTTTGAAATATATTTGCGATTTATCATTTTGAAGAACAATATCTTTAAGAGAGAGATTGTTATTATAACTCCAACGATTTGTAGTGTAATACTTTTTTAAATCAGCTTCAGGCTTTGATACTAATGTATATTTTTCATCGTACTGGGTTCCTTTAGATATAATTTCAACAGTTGCATTTACATGTCCTTCTTTTGAAAGTGTAATATTGGCTTTAGTTGTTTGTAAATTAGTAGCATTGTTATAAGAAGGAGTTTTCTTGATTATACCACCTTCTGGTGTTATTACTAAAACATTTCTATTATCAGTAAAATCCCCTAAAAAACCAAAAGGAGCTTGTTGGCTGGTACATTCCAGCCATAAATCTTGCCCATTATTTGGAATGTTTAATATCATGTGATTTCCTTGTAAAGAAGAAAATTCAGAATCAATATCTTTCCTAGTTTTAGCATAAACAAGGGTCCAGTATGACTCTATACCAACAGCATCAAAAAGTGCTTTAGTATAATTAGTTAAACCCTTACAATCACCGTAACCCATTTTGTCAACTTCATCAGCAGGAATAGGTTGCCAACCACCGATACCAACCTGAACACTTATGTAACGTGTTCTGTTCTGCATGAATTTATATAAGATTTTTGCTTTCTCAATAGGGTTTTCTATGTCTTTAACCAGTTCTTTTGCTTTCGATATAGTTTTTTGACTTAACTCGGTTTTATCATTTAGGAGTTTCGTATACATCCATTTTCCAAATTCTGTCCAGTTTTTTGCTTTACCTTCAATGTTTTTGAGTACAAAATTGTTTAAAGCTACCATTAAATTAGGGGTAAAATCAGAAAAAGGGATACTTCTTTCCTCGTATTTTATAGCAGGTTTCGTACTTAGAACATATTTAAAACCTAAATTATTTGGTGTTTTTTCAATACTGTAATTATCAAAATTATTTTCCTTAGTTCTAATCTCTAGTTTCTTAGGATTGTACAGCTTGTATTCACTTTTTTCAACGGAAAGATAATAAGAAGAAATCGGTAACCATGATGGGATGAATCCAGTTGAGCTAGTTTTATATTCAGATTCAAATACAAGAGTATATGGATAAGCGGTAGGTGTATAATTTAGGAATTTAACTCTTGAATCCGAGTATAAAGTACCATTATCTACTGCACTAATATCTTTAAATTTTCCTTTTGAATATTTAGCAATCTGCTTTCCAGATTCGTTGTAAACAACTACAGAGAGTTTAGAGATTTTACTATCATTATCATAATAAGCATAAGTGTCAATTTCACGATTCCCTAACTCATTCAATACAGTTATTATTCGCTTTTTTCTGATTACCATCCTATCAATATCTTCTATGTTGATTTCTATAAGACTAGATCGAACGACAGCATTAGCATTTTTCAGTAAATTATCTGGAATAGTAGCATATTTATGTAAATCTTCTTGAGCTTTAATATTAGAAAAAAAGATAAAGATAAGTGCTACACATAAAAAGAATTTTTTCATAGCTTAATTTTTATTGTGCGCACAAATTTAAATAAATAAATTAAAAAACCTCGCTTTAAGCGAGGTTTAATTTGATGATTATGAAAGCTCTGTGAAATATTTATAGAAATAAGGAATCGTTTCAATGCCTTTTAAATAGTTCCAAACACCAAAGTGTTCATTTGGTGAGTGAATTGCATCGCTATTTAAACCAAAGCCCATTAAAATAGTTTTACTCTTTAATTCTTTTTCAAACAGAGAAACAATAGGGATACTTCCGCCACTTCGTTGTGGAATAGGAGTAACATCGAAAGTTTCTTCATATGCTTTACTAGCTGCTTGATAAGCAATATTGTTTATAGGCGTAACGTAACCTTGTCCGCCATGATGAGGAGTAACTTTTACAGTTACACCATTGGGAGCTATACTTTCAAAATGATTTTTAAATAATTCTGTAATATCTTCCCAATCTTGATTAGGAACTAAACGCATAGATATTTTAGCATATGCTTTTGAAGGAATAACTGTCTTAGCACCTTCACCAGTGTAACCTCCCCAAATTCCGTTTACATCCAAGGTAGGTCTAATAGAATTTCGTTCGTTTGTACTGTAACCACGTTCACCATAAACATCATTAATAGCTAAGGCGTCTTTATATGCTTTTAATGAAAAAGGGGCTTTGGCCATTTCTTCTCTTTCCTCTTTAGAAAGTTCCTCAACATTATCATAAAAACCAGGAATAGTAATGTGGTTATCATCATCATGAAGAGAAGAAATCATTTTTGTTAAGATATTGATAGGGTTAGCAACAGCTCCTCCATATAAACCCGAGTGTAAATCTCTATTAGGTCCAGTTACTTCTACTTCAACGTAACTAAGCCCTCTTAAGCCAGTAGTAATAGACGGAATATCATTAGCAATCATTCCTGTATCAGAAATTAGAATAACATCGTTTGCTAATTTATCAACATTTCTAGGAACAAACCATGCCAAGCTTTCTGAGCCGACTTCCTCTTCACCTTCAATCATGAATTTAACATTACAAGGTAAATTTCCAGTAGATGTCATGTATTCTAATGCTTTAACATGCATATACATTTGTCCTTTGTCATCACAGGCACCGCGAGCAAAAATTGCTCCTTCAGGATGAATATCTGTATTTTTAATAACGGGTTCAAAAGGAGGAGAATCCCATAAATCTATTGGGTCAGCTGGCTGAACATCATAATGTCCATAAACTAAAACAGTTGGTAATTTAGGATCTATGATTTTCTCACCGTAAACAATAGGATATCCAGGGGTTTCGCATAGTTCTACATTATCGCATCCTGCATCAGTTAATGCTTTCATTATAACATCAGCAGTATTAAGTACATCTTGAGAGTATGCAGTATCGGCACTTATAGAAGGTATTTTTAGTAATTGAATAAGTTCGTTTATAAAACGATCTTTATGTGTTGCAATATATTTTTTAACAGTATCCATTTATTTATTTTTATGCTAATTTAAAGCATTTTTGTGAAATTTATTTCACAATTAATAACAAGGATTTCAGGTTTTTAGTTGTGAAAGTATTCTTATGTTAAGAAGAAAATAACCAATTAAGTTTGTAGTTTGAATACTTTGTGTATATTTGCGAACCAAATTTTTAGTATTAGCAGGCGTGGTGGAATTGGTAGACACGCTAGACTTAGGATCTAGTGCCGCGAGGTGTGAGAGTTCGAGTCTCTCCGCCTGTACTAAGT
>JAHDDQ010000006.1 GCA_020629275.1 Tenacibaculum sp.
GTTCTATTTGCAATGATGATTTTCTCACGTCATTACGAGGAGGAAACGACGAAGTGATCTTTATTTTTTTGAATTCTACTCTCGTTTTTACAATACACAGATTGCTTCATTTTACTACGTTCTATTTGCAATGATGATTTTCTCACGTCATTACGAGGAGGAAACGACGAAGTGATCTTTATTTTTTTGAATTCTACTCTCGTTTTTACAATACACAGATTGCTTCATTTCACTTTGTTCCATTCGCAATGACAAATAATTTTTAACGTCATTACGATGAGGAAACGACGAAGTAATCTTTAGTTAGATTGTGAACTCTGTTTTCTGTTTTAAATACACTTCATTCGCAAACTTTCTACATTGTAGAATATACAATCTCAATATAACGTAAGGTTTAAAGTATAGAAACCGCTAAATGACCCTTTAACTAAGGTGGCAATACTGTTAAATTTTTAAAAATGTCAAAAACACCAATTTTTGTTTAACAAATTAATAATCTGATTTTAAGCAGATTTCTTATAAAACACTTAGTTTTACTAGGGTTTTAGGGTAAAAATCGATCAATTTGTCTAATTTTGTGAAGTATCATACACTATTGGGGTGAACAGCATGATGCATAAATTTCAAGGGTTTTTAACTATAAAGCACTGAAACGAAAGGACTTTATTTTTTTTTTAACCTTAAAAAGGTTAAATTACAAACTTGAATACACATTATTAATTTAAATTTAAAAGTATGATGGGAACAATTACAAAGCACGAAAACAAAGTTATAACTAATAAATTTCCAGGTGGAGATGACAATGGAGGAATGACCGGAGGCGGAGGCGATGGTGGATCAAATGGTGGAGATGGAAATAAAAAATAAAAATTTATTTCAACATTAAATTCATAACCTTCCAACTTTTAATTTAAGTTGAAAGGTTTTTTTAATAAATACCGAATCATTTTTATGCGTTTATATCTCTTATTCTTTTTTATATCTTTTTCTTCAATGAGTCAAGAAATAGATTCTATCTCTGCTAAAAAAAGAAAGGAACAAATCATAGAAAAAGGATTAGATGCCTATTTTAGTAAAGATAAAATAAGTTTAGGGAGGTCAATTGACGGATTATTTGAAATTTATAATAAAGATAAAGATTCAATTGTTTATGCAAAATATTATCATTATAAAGCATTACTTCATAAGTTAAATTATATTAATGATAGTGCTTTTTATTATTATCACAACTCTAAGGATATATCTAAAAGACTAAGAGATTCTTTAGAAGTTGGTAGGAGATGGTTGAGTATTGGTATATTACAGAGAGAGTCTAAAGATTTTTTAGGAAGCGAAATTAGTTTAATTGAAAGTCTCAAATATATTGAGCCTATAAAATCATATAAATATTTAGTAAGTATTTATAATAATTTAGGTTTGGTTTCATTAGAACTAAATCAAAAAGAAGAAACCCTAAGGTATTACGATTTATCTCTTGGAACAAATGAGTTAACTAGTAAATCAAAAAGGAAGGAAACAAGTTATTTATACATAATAAATAATATAGGTCTCTTATATCAAAAAGAAAACCAACATAAAAAAGCTTTAGAATATTTTAATAAAGGATTAAAGTTTGACAGTATAAAATTTAAATATCCGTCGCAATATGCATTATTGTTAGAGAACTTAACATTTAGTAAATCCATTTTAAGTCAAGGAAATCTCGTTTTAGAACATTATGAAGAGGTCTTAAGAATTAGGAAGGAAGAAAAGGTTTTTCAGAGTATAAGCACTACCCACCTAAACATTGCAAACTATTATAATGATAAAAAGCAACTGCAAAAAGCAAAATTCCATGCAAACGAAGCTCTAAAGTTTGCAAAACAAACTCACAATAATAAACGTTGGTTAGAAGCATTACAATTACTTTCTAATTTAACAGTAGGAAATCAGTCTAGAGAGTATCTTCAAGAATATATTGTATTAAACGATAGTTTATTTGATCAAGAACGTAGACTGAAAAATCAGTTTGCTAAGATTAGATACGAAACAGAGAAGAAGGAAAAAGAGAATACGTTTTTAAAAACAGAAAACTATAAAGAACGACAACAAAAAACAATAGGTTGGCTAGTTTCTACAGTTTTTTTTCTGTTTTTAATTTCTAGTATTTTATTTTTTACTTTTAGAAGAAAGAAGTTATTATTTCAGGCACAATTACAAAAAGCAGAAGTTCGTGAACAGGAGCGACGCCAAATTGCTAAATCATTACACGATGAAGTAGCAGGAGATTTAAGGTTATTACACCATAAACTAGAAAAATCAGAATTACTACCTGAAGCAAAAAAACTAGCATTAGTAAAAGATAATGTGCGCAATTTATCACATCAATTAAGTAGCGTTAGTTTTGAAGAAGTACCTTTTAAAGACCAAATCATAAATCTAGTAAGCGATTATTATACCCCAGGCTTTATTATAAAAGTAAATGGTTTGAAAGAATACAATTGGTTTAATGTAAATAAATCAATAAAAAGATTACTGTATTTAAGTGTTCGGGAGAGTATCCAAAATTGTCAAAAACACGCAAAGGCAACGAAAATGACGATTCACTTTTCGATACATAAAAAATCTGTATTTTTGGATATTATTGACAATGGTGTTGGTTTCGATACAGAAACCCACAAAAAAGGAATTGGTTTACAAAATTTACAAGAACGAGTTGAGGAGTTAAATGGAAATTTAACTATTGAAAGTGAAGTAAAAAATGGAACCAAAATAAACATCCAAATTCCATCAAATGCCTGAAGAAATAAAAATTCTTATAGTTGACGATCACCAACTCATTATA
Organism: Tenacibaculum sp.; assembly: GCA_020629275.1. Taxonomy (GTDB): domain Bacteria; phylum Bacteroidota; class Bacteroidia; order Flavobacteriales; family Flavobacteriaceae; genus Polaribacter. The sequence goes on from JAHDDQ010000006.1 coordinate 2,825, forward strand.
GAAGGTATACTATCTTATTTAAAAGATATTCCAAACCTAGTTATTGAAACAACAAATTCTTGCGATGATGCATTATCAAAAATTAAAGTAGCATTAACTGAAAAACCTTTTCAGATTATGTTTACCGATTTAAGTTTTGACAATGTAAGTGGAAACTCTAGAATTGATAGTGGCGAAAACCTAATAAAAGAAATTCGTAAACAAAAAATACCAATACAAGTAGGAGTAATTACAGGACATTCTGAAACAAATAGAATTTTCTATGTTATTCAAAACTTAAAACCATCTGCTTATTTATTAAAAGGAAAATGCAATACCAATGAATTAAACTTTGCTATTCAAAAAATGCTGGGAGATGAAACGTATTATACACACGAGATTCATCAAAAATTATTGAAAAGAGCTCTAATTGAAATTCAGATGGATGATGTTGCCATTCAAATTTTAAAAGAACTTCCAAATCACCCAAAGATTAGTAATTTAGAAGGTGTGATAAAAAAAGAAGATGGTAGTTTATTGAAAATAAGATCTATAGAAAATAAACTTGCAAAATTAAGAACAGATCTACAAGCAAATAATAACACCGATTTAGTATTAAAAGCAAAGGAACTAGGAATTCTAGATTAATCGCTTTGCGGAAAACCACATTTTTCATTTCGGAAATCCCCTTTTAAGGCTACGCTTATAGCAATACATTTGTATCAGATTAATTAGGTGGTTCACCTGGGGGAAGAATTACTGAAAAGGATAAGAAAGAAAGTTAAACCTTTTAAACGTTAAGTTTAAAGGGTTTTTTTATGTTTTTGCGGAAAACCACATTTTTTATTGCGGAAAACCCCTTTTTATAGTTGTGGGTTTATATTAGATTTGAAATGTGTGATCATCCGGCAATACTAGAAATAGGATGAAAACAATTTAGGGGATTATATAACCTTCTGGATATTAAATATCTAGAAGGTTTTTTGTTTGTATTGTGTTTATGTTAGTTGCGGAAAATTGCATAAATTCTTGCGGAAAACCCTTTTGTTTAGGTGTGACTTAGGTATACCTTTGACTTGTTAATCATCCAGAATAACTAAAGAAGGGTGAAAAGACATTTTAGGGGATTATATGGCCTTCTAGATACTGAGTATCTAGAAGGTTTTTTGTTTGTATTGTGTTTATGTTAGTTGCGGAAAATTGCATAAATTCCTGCGGAAAACCCTTTTATTTAGATGTGACTTAGGTATACCTTTGACTTGTTAATCATCCAGAATAACTAAAGAAGGGTGAAAAGACATTTTAGGGGATTATATGGCCTTCTAGATACTGAGTATCTAGAAGGTTTTTTGTTTGTATTGTGTTTATGTTAGTTGCGGAAAATTGCATAAATTCCTGCGGAAAACCCTTTTATTTAGATGTGACTTAGGTATACCTTTGACTTGTTAATCATCCAGAATAACTAAAGAAGGGTGAAAAAACAATTGGGGATTATATAGCCTTCTAGATTTTATCTAGAAGGTTTTTTTATGATTGTACTCTAGAATCAATTAAGGGTGATTATCCTTATAATGATTGCGGAAAATTGCATGTAAACCTGCGGATATCCCCTTTGTAATCACTGGTAAACGATAGTATATTTGTACAACTAATTATTTAACTATTAAGGGATTATTAAAAATTAAAGAAAATGGGACAAATTTTACTTACAAAGACAAAGAGGGTTTTAAAGAATTTTTTATCAGCACTTATAGAGTGTGGTAAAGGAGCTAGCTATGCGATTCAGCACTAGTAAAAATTAACCAAAGAAGAAGAAGCGTTTCCTATTAGGAAGCGCTTTTTTAGTATAATAAAAATAATATTAAATATGGTATCCCACAAAAATTGCAAGACAAGGTAGGGTAAAAGTTAATTGAGTTGTTTTAGATATGTAAATTGATAAACGGGATATTATGAACACATTAAGAACAAAAAACAAAACAAGAATGATTATTTTATTCAACCGATTTAATAAATTATTAGTTGAATTTGGAGAAGCAGCAAGTTATGCGATTCACCACTAATAATTAGGGATAATGAAAAGCAATCGATAACAGATTGCTTTTTTATTTAAAGGCATTCAATCCAGTAATTAATAAATGTACATCATGTGTTCCTTCGTAAGTAATAACACTTTCTAAATTCATCGCATGTCTCATAATTGAGTATTCACCAGAAATGCCCATGGCTCCTAAAATTTGACGAGCTTCTCTAGCTATTTGTAATGCCATTTCAACATTATTCCTTTTAGCCATAGAAATTTGAGCAGAAGTCGCGTTTCCATTATCTTTCAAAACACCTAATCTCCACGCTAATAATTGAGCTTTAGTAATTTCAGTAATCATTTCTGCTAACTTTTTTTGCTGTAATTGAAACTGACCAATAGGTTTTCCGAATTGAGTACGTTCTTTCGCATAACGTAAAGCAGTATCGTAACAGTCCATTGCAGCGCCAATTGCACCCCAAGCTATTCCGTAACGAGCATGATCTAAACATTTTAGAGGAGCACTTAATCCAGATTTGTTGGGTAATAAATTTTCTTTCGGAACTTTAACATTATCAAAAATTAATTCACCAGTAATTGAAGCTCTTAGCGACCATTTATTTTTTGTTTCAGGAGTAGAGAATCCTTCCATGCCACGTTCAACTAATAAACCATGAATTCTACCTTCTTCATTTTTAGCCCAAACAACAGCAACATCACAAATAGGCGCATTAGAAATCCACATTTTTGCTCCGTTTAATATATAATGGTCACCCATGTCTTTAAATTTGGTTTCCATTCCACCAGGATTAGATCCATGATTAGGTTCAGTTAAGCCAAAACTACCAATCCATTCACCAGAAGCTAATTTGGGTAAATATTTTTTACGTTGTGTTTCGTTACCATAATTGTATATAGGTCCCATTACCAAAGAGGTTTGTACAGAGGCGGTGGATCTAATACCACTATCACCACGTTCTAATTCTTGCATGATTAATCCGTAAGAGATTTGATCTAAACCAGCACCTCCATATTCAGACGGAATATATGAGCCAAAAGCACCTACTTCTGCCATTCCGCTAACAAGTTGTTTAGGAAATTCAGATTTTTGAGCAAAGTCTTCAACAATTGGAGAGAGATTTCTTTTAACCCAAGTTCTTGCGGTATCCCTAATAAGTTTGTGTTCATTAGTTAATAAGTCATCAATACAATAATAATCTGGAGCTTGAAATAGATCAGGTTTCATACAAATATGATTTTTTCAAAAATAACTAAAAAAAGAAATAGTATTGTTAGTTTGCGTATGTTTGTACTAATGAAGTTTACCTTAGGCAAAGAAGAGCGATTAAAGAGCAAAAAACTTATAGAACGATTATATACAGAAGGAGAATCCATTAAAAGTTTTCCTTTACGAATGGTTTTTTTACAAACCGAGCACACTTCAGCATATCCTACACAAGTAGGAGTATCAGTACCAAAAAGAAATTTTAAAAAAGCGGTAGACAGAAATAGGATTAAACGATTGTTAAGAGAAGTATATCGTAAAGAGAAGTATATGGTATATTCAGAAGTTGATAAACCTTATGTGTATATGATTTCTTATCTTGCAAAAGATGAGTGGAAGTACGTTGATTTAGAACGTAAAATGAAAAAATTACTAACTTTATTTATTGAAAAAGTTTCTGAAAATGAGAAGTAGAAAAACGATAATTATAGCAGTAGTTGGATTGAGCATAATCTCTTTATCTTTTCAATCTCGTTTTTTTGAGATTGCCAAGCAAATAGAAATTTATAATAATCTCTATAAGGTTCTTAACATGAATTATATAGATGAAATTAATCCAGGAGAAATTACTACAAAGGCAATAAACAATACGCTAAAAAACCTTGATCCTTACACACGTTTTTATAATGAACAGCAAGTTGAAGATGCTAAGATCAGAAGAGAAGGTGAGTATGGAGGTGTAGGAATATCTTCGAGATACACAAAAAAAGGAATCATGGTTGTTTCCGTTAAAGAAGGTTACCCAGCAGATAAAGTTGGGTTAAAACCGGGAGATATTATTACCATTGTAAACAAACAAAAGTTAGAAGGCTTAGAAAGAGATCAGTTGTCGCAAGTATTAAAAGGAATACCTGGAACTAAAGTAAGTATAACGGTAGTTAGAGCAAAAAAAGTTCTTGAATTAGATTTAAAATTAGATAAAATTATCGATAATCCTGTACCTTTTTTTGATATGATAAATAAGGAAACAGGGTATGTTATTTTGACACGCTTTACTACTAGAAAATCAACAGACGAACTTCGAAAAGCAATTGTTGATATGAAAGGTAAAGGGTTAAAAAAGTTAGTACTCGATTTACGAAGTAATCCAGGAGGATCATTATTCGATGCAGTAAATATTACTAATTTATTTATCCCTGCTGGAAAGAAAGTAGTAGACACAAGAGGGAAAACGAGAAAAAACTCGAGAACCTATAAAACAAATCAAGAACCTATTGCTACAGATATGCCTGTTGTTGTTTTAATTGATGGTAGATCGGCATCTGCATCAGAGATTGTTTCTGGAGCATTACAAGATTATGATAGAGCCGTTGTTTTAGGAGAACGTTCTTTTGGTAAAGGCTTAGTGCAGCGTTATTTTAACCTTAACTACGGAACGCAAATGAAAGCAACTATCTCTAAATATTACACACCAAGCGGAAGATGTATACAAGAGCTAGATTATGCTAATCGTGATTGGAAGACAGGGAAGGTTCCTAAATTTTCAGACGGCCCAGTGAGCTCATTTACTACAACGAATGGTAGAAAGGTATTTGATGGTGGCGGTGTTATGCCAGACGTTAAAATAAAGCAATCAAAAAAAACAGACGAAACAAAACGTTTATTAGGATCTAGAGCTATTTTTAATTTTGCTACAGAATATGTGAGAAAGACTACAAAGCCAGATTTAATGAATTTCTCTTTTACGTCTTCAAACTTTAATGAATTTAAAAAATACCTTAAAAATGAAGATACTACGTTTGTAACTAAACAAGAAAGATTATTTAAAAAAGCATATAAATCAGTGCCAGGAAACACGATGATTTCGGCTGAATATACTGCGATTTTGAATAAATTGAAGAATGATAAAGTTCAGCAAATAAGCAAAAATGAAGATATTATTTCATTAAAAATTGAAGATGAAATACTCTCACAATATTTTTATAAGAAAGGAGTTTATCAATATCATCTTAAAAACGATGAAACTATTAAAACAGCGGTTAATTTACTAAACGATTCTATCCGTTATAATAAAATTTTAGGAAATAAGTAAGTAATACTACAATGTCAAAAATATTTAAAGAACGTACCAGAGCTCAAGAATCTACAAATGCTATAGAAAGACTATACATTTCTATGCGTCATTTATTTAGTAGAGGTTTCTATAAACCAATGGGAATTTCTGGTGAAACACTTCGAAAGTCGTTGTTATTATTGAGACCAGAAATTTATGGTTCAATTGCAGAAGAAAAAACAGAATTAAACGGATTAACGTATGTTATAGAACGTTTACCAGAAGGAATTGAAGAATGTCAGTTTATTAACCTTACTGCTGATGAAGGCTATAGAAATTCACATTTTAAAGCAATAGTTCCACCGAAAAGGAGAAGAAATTGTTATCGAATAGATAAAGATCAAATGAATATTGAAATTACCAGAGGACGTTCTGATATTTATGATATTCTTACACACCTGACTTTCTTGTTTATAGAATCACATAAAATTAAAGAAAGAGTTTTAATAAGTGATGGTAAAAAGACAACACGAGAGTGGCAAAACTTAGAAGAGGTTGTTATTCATAATAAAACTATTTCTGATGAAGAAAGAGATGTATTGATAGTACATTTAGGAAGTATTTTAGGAAGGACTTACGACGAAGTTTATCAATCATATATTACCTTTTCTAAAGGACATAATCCTTATCGCTTCTTTCATTTAATATATTGGTTAGGAAAGTTAGCTATAAATGAAGAGCTACATGATAAGAAAAGATCTATACGTTTCAGTTCCGTTTTATCAGAAGAAATAGGACGTCATTTCCATGGTGAAAAGTGGGCTAATGATATCAAAGCAACATTACTAAATAATAACCTTTTACATAGACCTATACACATTATAAGTGCCAACATGCACAGCGTGCTTAATACATTATATGCTAAAGGAGCTTTACCGAAAGAGGCAAAAGAAAATGAAGGGTTCGAACTGTACGAATTATTGAGTAATGTTAATAGTAAACCATTACAAGTAGCAGTTAAAAATTACGCTTCAGAAAATGGGTTAATTTACTTGAAAGATAAGTCAGGAACGAATATTAACGTTCAAATCATTGATACTGATAAAGTTGATATTCAATCTTTGAATTTTGAGATCAACACATCAAGTGAAGAAAAACCAGTAATCATTGTAATGGATTATGCTTTTGGAGAGCAAGCATACGAAACAATGGACGAACTGTTAAAACCGTACAAAGGAGAAGAAGTTATCCATTTAGATGTAAAATCTGTTTCAATAATGGGTAAAGCAGGGATTCTAGAAGGAGGTAAAGGTGATATTATGATACCAACATCACATATTTTTGAAGGAACGGCAGATAATTACCCTTTTAAAAACGAATTACAGAAAGAAGATTTAGAAGGTTTTGGAGTTGAAGTTTTTGACGGTGCCATGGTTACTGTGCTAGGAACATCATTACAGAACAAAGACTTATTAAAATTCTTTCATGATTCCACATGGGATGTAATAGGCTTAGAAATGGAAGGAGCACACTACCAGAAAGCTATACAATCTGCTTCAAAGATAAGAGGAAATATTAGTGAAGATGTAAAGGTTCTTTACGGTTACTACGCTTCAGATAATCCTTTAGAAACAGGAGCAACGTTAGCTTCAGGAGGTTTAGGAATGAGTGGCGTTACACCAACATATGCAATTACTCAAAAAATACTTGAACAAATTTTAAAGTAGGTAAGAAAATATGTCAAACCAAATAAAAAATAACGAAGAAGTAGACTTAGGTTCTCTATTTACTATAATAGGTAGAGGTTTTACCAAGTTTTTTGGTTTTTTAGGTAGTTTATTGAATAGGCTATTTGACTTTATTATTCAAATTTTATTATTCCTTAAAAAGAATATCTTAAAGTTAGGATTAGCTACTATAGTTGGAGGATTGATTGGATTCGCCTTTGAATTTAAAGCAGAAACTAAATACGAGGCAAACTTATATGTAAAGCCCAATTTTAGTAGTTCAAGACAATTGTATAATAATGTTAAATTTTACAATGACTTGGTAAAGCAAAAGAATTCAGAACTTTTAAAAACAACTTTTAATATTTCTGAAACTGACGCAGCTTCATTAAAGAATTTTCAAATAAACCCTGTTATTAATGAAAATGATATTTTAACGTCTTTTGATGATTTAACACAATCAATAGATACTACAACCGTAAAAAGTTATTCTTACGCTAAATTTAAAGCTGCATTTACTAAGTTCGATTATAAAGTACACGAAATTATAGTTTCTTCTACACAGAAGGATGTGTTCCCTAAACTAAGTGAAGCTATTATTTCCTCGATAGTAAATAATGATTACTTCAAGACGCTGAAGAAAATTAACAAAAAGAACTTATTAAGAACAGATGCTCTTTTGCGAAAAAACTTACAGCAAACCGATTCGTTACATACTATCTATAAAAAGGTATTATTAGAAGAAGCTAAAAAAACCAACTCAGGAACCACGATAGATTTAGGTGGAAGTTCTCCATCCATAAACAAAGAGTTGGAGCTATTTAACACCAATAGTAAGCTAAACGAAGATCTGATAAAAGTGAATGAAAAACTGTCAGAAAAATCGGAAGTCATAAATATTGTTTCTAATTTTCAACCAGTAGGGCATAAAGTCAAAGAAATTCAAAAAAATAAAGGGTTTCAATATGCTTTATTAGGGTTTATTTCTATGATTTTATTTCTATTAGCAATAAAATTAAATACATTTTTAGAAAATTATAGAAAAAGAGATATCAAGCTATAAAAACTGAATTAAATCGCCCTTAATGATTAAAGAACAAAATATTAGTTTTCCGAATTTTTTGGAAGATGATTTTACGTTAGAATGGCATATGAGTCGAAACGAACGCTATGCTTTTATAAAGTTGCTAGAAAAAACAAGGCCAAAAGTCGCTATTGAAATAGGATGTTTTAAAGGTGGTAGCTTAGAAGTACTGAGTAAGTATGCAGATAAAGTATATTCTATTGATATAAATCCAGAGGTTAAAGAAAAACTTGACGGTAAGTTTAGTAATGTTGATATACGAATAGGGAACTCATCTGAGGTAATTCCTCAAATTCTAAAGGAAATAGAAGAGAAAGGTGAGGTTTTAGAATTTGTTTTAATTGATGGAGAACATACAGTTAAAGGTGTAAAAAACGATATGACTCACTTTTTACATATACAACCAAAAAGTAATATCCATATTGTTTTTCACGATAGTTTTAATCCAATTTGTAGACGAGGAATGAAGAAGGCGGATTATACTTCGTCTCCATTTGTACATTATGTTGAGTTAGATTTCATTAGTGGAGTTTTCAATCCAGGGAAATTATACAGACAAATGTGGGGTGGTTTAGCCTTAGTTTTATTGAAGCCAGAAAAAAGAGTAGGAAACATAAAAATAAATGAATGTCAAAGAAAGATTTTTAATACAGTTTATTGGAAATCAGTACATCCAGTACGAGATAAACTGATGTTTTTAAAGCCATTAATCAAAAAACAAAAGTTTTAAGATGAAGAAAATCGCTTTAATTACTGGAATTACTGGGCAAGATGGTGCATATTTAGCAGAATTGTTACTAAAAAAAGGATATATCGTTCATGGAATAAAAAGAAGAGCTTCCAGTTTTAATACACAACGAATAGACCATTTATACCAAGACCCGCATGTAGTAAATAGAAATTTGATCCTCCATTATGGAGACATGACAGACGGTACGAATTTAATTAGAATATTACAAGAAGTTCAGCCAGACGAAGTATACAATTTGGCAGCTATGAGCCACGTTCACGTTTCTTTTCAAACCCCAGAATATACAGCAAATGTTGATGGTTTAGGGACATTACGCTTATTAGAAGCTATACGAATATTAAAATTAGAGAAAAAGACAAAAATATATCAAGCTTCAACTTCCGAGTTATATGGAAAAGTACAAGAAGTTCCACAAACAGAAACCACTCCTTTTTACCCTAGAAGTCCTTATGGAGTAGCTAAAATGTACGCATTTTGGATTACAGTAAATTACAGAGAGGCATATAATATTTTTGCATCTAATGGAATTTTATTTAATCATGAATCACCCATACGAGGTGAAACATTTGTTACACGTAAAATTACTAGAGCAGTTTCAAAAATAGCGTATGGTTTACAAGATAAACTATATCTGGGGAATTTAAATGCCCAAAGAGACTGGGGGCATGCAAAGGATTATGTTAGAATGATGTGGATGATTTTACAAGCAGAGCAAGCCGAAGATTGGGTAATAGCTACTGGTAAAACAACAACTGTTAGAGAATTTGTAGCTATGGCTTTTAATGAGATAGGAATCACGATAGCGTTTAAAGGAGAAGGAAAAGATGAAGTAGGAATCATAAAATCATGTACAAATTCTAAATATTCTTTGGAGATAGGTAAAGAAGTCATTTCGATTGACCCGCATTATTATCGACCAACTGAGGTAGATTTACTAATTGGAGATGCTTCAAAAGCTAAAAATAAGTTAGGTTGGACACCGGAATATACACTTGAAGATATGGTGAAAGAAATGATGGAGAGTGATTTGAAGCTGATGGAACGAGAAACATATTTACAGCAAGGTGGCCACGATATTCTAAATAATTATGAATAAATCATCCAAAATATATGTAGCAGGACACAGAGGTCTTGTAGGTAGTGCTATTGTTAAGAATCTTTTAGAAAAAGGATACACAAATATTATTACCAAAACACATAGCGAAGTTGATTTAACTAATCAAGAAGCAACCGCACAATTCTTTAAAGAATACACTCCTGAATATGTTTTTTTAGCAGCAGCTAAAGTAGGAGGTATAGTGGCTAATAATACCTACCGGGCAGATTTTATTTACAGTAACTTGATGATACAGAATAATGTAATTCATCAAAGTTATTTACACAACGTTAAAAAATTACTTTTCTTAGGAAGTACTTGTATTTATCCTAAGAATGCAGCACAGCCTCTAGAAGAAAATTCCTTGTTAACAAACGAATTAGAATATACGAATGAGCCTTATGCAATAGCTAAAATAGCAGGAATAAAAATGTGTGAAAGTTATAATATACAGTACAATACTAACTTTATTTCTGTGATGCCTACAAACTTATATGGTCCTAATGATAATTTCGATCTAGAAAAATCGCATGTTTTGCCGGCGTTAATTCGTAAAATACATCTTGCAAAGTTACTTTCAGAACATAAAGAAGAAGAGGTTATAAAAAATCTTAAGGTTACTTCAATTGAAGAAGCAAAAAGTTACCTGTCTAGCTTTGGAGTTAACGAAGAAGCTGTAGAAATATGGGGGTCTGGGAAACCTAAACGAGAGTTTTTGTGGAGTGAAGATATGGCGGATGCTTGCGTTCATATAATGGGGAAAGTAAATTTCTCAGATGTTAAAAATACAAATTCATCTGAAATCAAAAATACACACATTAACATAGGTACTGGTAAAGAAGTTTCAATTAAGGAACTAGCAGAATTAATAAAATTAAAAATTGGTTTTACAGGTAAGTTGAATTTCAATACAAGTAAACCAGACGGTACTATGAGAAAAGTAACTGATGTGAAAAAACTACATCAATTAGGCTGGAAGCACACGATTGAATTAGAAGAAGGAATAGATAGGATGTATGAATGGTATAAACAGTTAGAAGTTGATTAGAGAAAAAATAAAAAACCTAACTACATCTAAATCGTTAGTAAAATCTCTTTTTACTGTTTCTGAATCAGGAATAAATCTTCTGTTTATAATCGTTTCATTACCTGTTTTTCTGGGAACACTAGGTGCTGAAAAATACGGAATATATGTATTGGTTCAAAGCTTATTGTATTTTGCAACGATATTTAATTTAGGGGGTAATTTTACTATTACAAAATACATATCAAATTATCGTGGTAAAAAGGAAGTAGAAAAAATAAGAGAATTTAGTAGTACAATATTTGTGTTCCAATTATTAGTTTCTGCCCTAGTTTTTTTTTGTACACTATTCTTATCTGATTATGTAATTTCTTCTATAGTTGAAGAAACATCAAACACGAGTCTTTTTAAAAATATAATTGTTTATGCTGTGCCTTATTTTCTCATAGAAAATTTTGAAAAAAACTTCAATGGACTCCACAAAGGATTTGAAAGGTTTGATAGAGCATTGATAATGTCTGTAGTAAATAAAATCATTAAATTCTCTATTCAAATAGGTATCATTCTCCTTACAAAAGATCTAGTATTTCTATATAAATACACACTAATATTCGCTATTTTATTTTTTATCCTTCATTGCTTATTAAGTAAATATTGGTATAAAGAGATATCTTTTTTTTTAAACGTAAAATGGAAAATATTTAAAGAGTTTATTAAATTCAGTTTTTGGGTATGGTTAAATGATGTGTTTGTATTGATTTCAACACAATTAGACAAGTGGTTAGTAGCAGCTCTTTACGATTTAAAAATATTAACGTATTACGGTATTGGAGTAAATATTTTTTACCAATTACATATGCTTGTATCATCATCAGCATCTTGGTTATTTCCTAAAGTTTCCTTTGAAGGAACAAAAAAAATAAGCTACAAGTCATATAATAAGAGTTCAAAATCAATTTTTATACTTAGTATTCTAAGCACTATAAGCATACTCTTTTTAGGAGATTTATTTTTTCAGAAATGGTTGGGTCCAGAAGAATATTTGAAAGCAAAGAAATATATAAAACTATTTATAAGTATACTTCCTATATTAGCAACAATTATTATTCCATATTACTATTTACTAGGTCTTGGGAAAATAAAAGTAGTATTTGTTTTCAGCGTTATAAATTCTTTAATTTTATACACTAGTTTTTATTTTTTAAATCAATATGCAGATTTACATTTAATTATTTTATCATTTTTAATCACTTACACAATATCAACAGTTTTATACACTAGAAAAATGAATAAGATTTTTGGGAATAAAGGAATACTACAAAATCATATTATTATCTTTTCAGCCGTTTTAATATCCTTAACTCTATTTATCTACCTATTTAAATATACTTAAATATGAAAAGCTTTTTAAGAAGAATACTGCATTTGCTTGGGTTTAATATCAACTATAAGGTAGAAAACACTAAAATATTAACACTTATAGAAAGCATTAGACCTTATGATGTAGGGGTTGATTTGATAAGGTTAGGAGCATCAAAAGACAGCGGTTATTTGATTCCAAATGATTTTAAAGATATTGAAGCTTGCTTTTCTCCAGGTTGTGATAATAAATTTCAGTTTGAGGAAGATTGTTACAAAAGACAAATGAAAGTTTTTATAGCAGATAGAACAGTGAAAGAGATTAATGTTCCTAAAAAATTTAATTTTATTGAGAAGTTTATAAATCCTGTAAGTAATGAAGATTATGTTTCTATGGACAAATGGGTTTCTAATACTTTAAATAATAAAGAGTCAGATTTAATCTTACAAATGGATATAGAAGGAGATGAATATATTAACCTTTTGAATATTTCAGATGACTTGTTAGATAGGTTTCGAATAATAGTCATTGAGTTTCATCATCTGGAGCAATTATCTAATCCTTTTTTCTATAATACAGTTTCAAGTGTTTTTGCTCGATTATTAAAAAATCATACCTGTGTTCATATTCACCCTAATAATAGCTCTAAAATTGTAAATATAAACGGAATTAAAGTACCTCCTTTAATAGAAGTAACATTTTTGAGAAATGATAGATGTAAGAAAAAGGAAAAAAGAACAGATTTTCCTCACAAGTTAGATGCAGACTGTGTTGATGGATTAGAGAATATTAAATTACCAGAAATTTGGTTTAAGTAAATCATTATAAAATGATAAAAAAGAAGAGTTTTTTCGAAAGAGCAAAAAATAAAATTAAGGGAATTTTTAATAAAGAATCTGAAAAATTTCTAAAAGATATAAGTGGCTTAATTCATATAGGAGCAAATACTGGTCAAGAACGAAACTTATACGAAAAATATAAATTAGAAGTTTTATGGATAGAGCCTATCCCTAGTATTTTCAATGTATTAGAATCAAACATCAAACAGTTTCCAAAACAAACTGCAATACAAGCTTTATTGACTGATAAAGATAATGAAAGTTACGAATTTAATGTCGCCAGCAATAACGGAGCTTCTTCTTCTATATTGAAACTGGATAAACATCAAGATATATGGCCAGATGTTCACTATGAAAAAACACTTCAACTTAAAAGTTCAACATTAGATAATTTAATATCTGATAAACAAATAGATATAAATAAGTATCAAGCATTAATATTAGATACACAAGGATCTGAACTTCTTGTTTTAGAAGGAAGTACAACAATTTTAAATAAGGTGAAATATATCTCAACGGAAGTAGCAAATTTCGAATCTTATAAAGGTTGCTGTATGCTTGATGATATGATTCTTTTTATGAAATCACATAACTTTGTAGAAGTTTATAGAAAAGTTTTTGCTGAAAGTGACAAAGGTGAAATATATTATGATGTCTTGTTTAAGAATACGCTAGCATAATCTATGGACAACTCTAAGCCTTTAATATCAATAATAACAGTCGCTTATAATAGTGCTGAAACGATTAAAGATACGATTCAATCGATTTTAAATCAAACATATTCTAATATAGAATATATAATTATTGATGGTCAATCAAAAGATGATACTGTAGCAATAGTACAATCGTATGAGTCTAAATTTTTAGAAAAAGGCATCATTTATAAATGGATAAGTGAGCAAGATACTGGCATTTATGATGCTATGAATAAAGGATTAGCTATGGCTAATGGAGAAATAATAGGCATTATTAATAGTGACGATTGGTATGAAGTTGATACAGTTGAAACGATAATTAATTTAAATACAGATAAGGTTCCTAGTATTTTTTCGGGAGCAATGAATAGGGTAACACACGAGAAAAAGGTATATAAAACCTTATTTAATCAAGACGCTTCAAATGTGTATAATGTTATGCCTGTGAATCATCCAGCAACATTTGTTTCAAAGGAAGTTTATAAACAATTAGGAGGTTTTGATACTAAGTATAAATTATCTGCTGATTACGATTTTATTTTCAGAGCATTTAATGCTAAGATACCTTTTAAAAATACAGATAAAGTTCTTGTAAATATGAGAAATACAGGAGCAACAGGACAACTTAAAAATTTATGGTTATCAGCTAGGGAAGATTATGATGTTCAAAAAAAGAATAATGTTAAACGTGCTTTTTTTAACTATATAAAAAAATCAGGATTTAATTGTTTGGTAGCGATAAGAGACACATGCATTAAACCAATTTTAAATGGTTAAAAACCTATTTCACGGTTTTGTGTTTCTAGCACCTTTCACTAGCTTTTTTGCTATATCAGCTTGGTTAAGATTACCAGTTATAGCAAATCAATTATTACTTTTAATTGTTATAGTAAGTGTGTTAATCTATGGTAAGGTTAAAACGAAATTTATATTTAAAGAAGATCTATACCTTCTAGTTTTCTTAGCTTTAGTTTGGGTAAGTTTATTGCTAGGATATAGAGAAAAACGAAGCTTTAATCACACATTAGCATATACAAACGCTATAGTATTTTTCTTTTTTTTGAGTAAATACGTAGTAAAACACATAAAGATTACATCACGTCAAATATCAAGAACGATGTGTTTTTCTTTTGTAGTTTCTTCATTAATTATCTTAATAGATTTTATTGGTATCAATTATTTTGATTTTAGTTTTAGAAAATTATTTTCTGTTGTTGATGGAAAAGTCAGTAATATGGACTATTACATAAGAAGTGGTTTTAGAAGAGTAGGTGGAGTGGCAGAAGAGCCAGGAACTATGGCCTTATTTTATAACCTTTATTTTGGTGCTACTTTATATTTCTTAATTCGTGAAAAACATATAAAGACAGTAGCTTTTTGCGTTGTGCTTTTTCTGTTTTGTCATTTTGCAATGCTATCTAGTGCAGGAATAGCCTTGGCTTTATTTTGTTCGTTAACAGCTTTTTTATTTGAAAAAATTAGTAGAAATAAAATTACAAAAAAGCAGATAAATTGGATTTTTATATTCATTATTTTTACACTTATTACATTAATATCAATGCTTATTTTTAATATAGGAAATATGCGTTTTCATCTTGTTGAATTTGGTAATAAAATTATGTTTAACGAGTCAGGAACAGTAACTTCAAGCGGGCAAAGAATATTTCAATGGAAAAGGGCTCTAACTAATTTTATTCAACATCCTATTTTTGGTCACGGACCAGGTTTTGGAGTTCACGAAGATCACGAAGGATATTTAAGTGTGTACTTAACTATTTTAGCAGATATTGGGATAATTGCATTTATATTTTTTGTGGCATTTCAAGAAGCAATTTTTAAAAAGGTTATACAGCTTTCAAACACTGTAAGACCCTTTCTGTTTTTTGCAGTAACAACATCATTTTTGCATTTATGCATAGTTTCTGATTTTTACCACGCACCTCTATGGATTTTACTCGTATTAATTCAGCTAATATATACTGAAGAAAAAGCAGGTATATTATGAGAATAATACACGTTATAACTGCTTTTGGAATTGGAGGAGCCGAAAAATTATTAGTAAATATAATTAATAAGCAAGTAGAAGATCACGAAGTACATTTAGTGTACTTAAAAAATATAAATGATTTATTACCTTTTGTTGATAAGAGAGTTAATGTGAAACATATTCCGTTATCGTTTACTACACTTTTAAAACTGAGGAAATATTATAAAAAAATTAAACCAAACATTGTACACACACATCTTAGTCATGCAGATATTCTAGGTATTTCAGCAACAATTGCTTTAAAAGTAAAGGTATTCTGTACAATGCACAATATTTATTTTAAAAAGAACAAAACGGACGATTTCTTGTTTTTTGTTTACAAACTTATTTTTAAAATCAGGAAAGTTCGCGTAATTTCAATCTCAAAATCAGTAGAAAAACACGTAATGCAGAGGTTAAAGCAGCCTCAAAAAAGATCATTTTTACTATACAATGCAATACCTCCACAAGAAAATGAAATAGCTCGAATTGCTAAAAAAACGGGTAATGATGTTAATATCTTATTTATAGGGAGATTAGTTAAGCAGAAATCGGTAGAAACTTTATTAAGAGCTGTAGAAAACTTAAAAGACGATACCGTAAAACTAACAATTGTAGGGGAAGGAGAATTAAGAAGTGAATTAGAAGATTTAGCAGCACAATTAGAAATAAAAAATCAAGTAATATTTACTGGAGAACAAAAGGAAGTTGATACCTATTTTAATAATACGGATATTTTTGTTTTACCTTCTATTTGGGAAGGGTTTGGTATTGTAATTTTAGAAGCTTTTAGAGCAAAAAAAGCTGTTATAGCCACCAATATTGAAGGTCCTTCAGAGTTAATCGAAGACGGAGAGAACGGATTACTTTTTACACCAAAAGATTATAAAGGATTAAGCTTTATACTAAAGACAGTGGTAAAAAATAAAGAACTAAGAAATCACTTAGCTGAAGAAGGTTATAAAACGTTCTCTGAGAAATATCATATAGAAACCTATACTAAAGAACTTCAAAAACTATATCAAGATGCAACAAATGATTAGCAGTGTAATGTTCTTTTTTAAAGATGCTTTGAGATTTTTATTATTCTTTTCTGTTACTTTATGTTTTAAAGAAACATATGCTTTAGGGGTGGCTACATTTGGTATTATAAGTAGTATTTATTTTTATAAATTATATAGAGAACAGGTTGCTGAAAATGAGTTTTTTGAAACATATTTCCTCTTATTAATCTACTCATCTGTTTTTTCAGGAAGTATTCATAAAATAATTTTAATAATTTTGTTACTTTTTCTGCTGAAAACCAGAATACAAAAGAAAGAAGTCCACAAAAAAGTAAACGTATATAAAGAGCAATTGTTTATAGTTTTATTTGGGATTTTATTTATAAATCACGCTTTATTTCCACCTTATTTTAATGGGTTAGATATTTTTATTTATTTCCTGTTAATTCCTATTCTTTTTTTGGGAATCAAAAAATTTAACTTTAAAATATCTTTTTCATCTGCCATAAAAGTTTTTATAACTTCAGTATTTATAGCTTCAATTATTTTAATTTTTCTAAACTTAGTAACAGGAAAATTGATAACAACAACACATACCTATTTTCCGGAAAGTATAGAATTAACACATGTTTATTTTGGAATATTTCTAGGGTTATCTAACTGTTTATTACTAGTAATGCATTCTCAAAAGCAAAGGTTTATAAACGTACCTTTAGACAGTTTTTTATTTGTATTTAATTGTTCTTTAGTAACCTATATAGGAGCAAGAATGACATTGCTGAGTATACTTTTCGTACTTCTTATCTTTATTTTCAATAAAGTCCCTTACAAGCTAATTTTTAAAATATCCTTTATATCTGTTGCCTTTGTAGGGTTACTTTTTTTTGGATCAAAAATTCCAAGAATAGCACAAGGAGTTAATGAAATTGAAACGCTTTACACTTCAGTAGAAACAAACGATAAAGAGAATATTGTGATGAATTCATGGAAAAATATGTACATGCGTTATCTGGTTACAAGTTATACTTTAGAAGAGATAAAAGACAATTGGTTCTTAGGGATAGGAATGCAAAATGTTGAAAAGCAGATAAGTAATAAAATTATAGCCGATGGTTATAAGTATTTTATAGGAATTAATCCACACAATCAATACCTTCACTTTTTTGTAGGTTTAGGAATATTTGGATTCCTTTATTTTCTTTATCTCATAATATATCTTTTAAGAAGCCACACAATTAGTATTTACGTATTATTATTTTTTCTTTCTGTAATGTTAACAGAATCTATTTTGGTTAGAGGAAAAGGAATTTTAGTATTTACTTTTTTTACGCTTCTATTACTTAACAAAAAACAAATAGCAGATGAAGATTATACACATAGCTAGACCTATTGCAGGTGTAGGAGTATATATTCAACTCTTAACAAAAAACATTGCGTCTCAAAAGTTTAAGAACGTTGTGTTATGCAATTCAGAAGATAAAAACAGTAAACTTATTAATGCTGATGGCGAAGATATTATTACCCGTGATATTGGTTTAATTAGAGAAATTAATATAAGAAGAGATATAAAAAGTTTACAGAAAATAATCGCTTTTATAAAAAAAGAAAATCCAAACCTTATACATTGCCACAGTGCTAAAGCAGGAATTTTAGGAAGGTTAGCAGGGTTAATTACAAAAACTCCCGTTCTGTATACACCACATGCGTATTCATATTTGAGTGGCGAGAGCAAACTCAAAAAGTATATTTTTAAGACGATTGAAAAGATTTTTAAGTTTTTCCCAGCAAAAACCTTAGCATGCTCAGAGTCGGAATATGAAAGAACAATAAAGGATTTAAGGTTTGCAAATAAAAAAGTCTTACTGTGGAAAAATACAGTAGAAGACGAAAACTTTCAAAACCTGAACAATATACCTTTACAAGTGCCAAATTTTTTTATTTGTACTATAGGAAGGCCATCTTTTCAGAAAAACACAGAGTTGTTGGTAAAAGCAATTCATGAAATAAAAAAGAAAGAGAATACGATCCATCTAGTAGTTTTAGGAGTAGGTTTTTATTCTCCAACTTTAGAATACATAAAAAAGCTAATTAAAAATAAAAACTTAGAAAATAACATTACTTTAGTTGACTTTATAGATAGAAAAGATTGTTTGCAGATTTTGGAAAAAAGTTCATTGTTCGTTTCAACATCTAGGTATGAAGGATTATCTTATGCAGGTATTGAAGCCCTAATGTTGTCTAAACCGTGTGTGTTAACCAATGTAGATGGAAACAGAGATCTAGTGGATCATGGTGTGAATGGTTTTTTAACGCAACAAACAGAAAAAGATGTTGCAAAGTATGTATTAAAAATACTTTCGAACTATAGTTTAAGAGAAGAAATGAGTAGTGCTTCCAGAGTAAAATTTGAAGGTGAGTTCAATATAAAAAACACAATTAAAGAACTAGAAAAGATTTATATAAAAGAAGGTAAATTTTGAAACTAATAAATTCTAAATACGCGCAGATTACTTTTTTAGTATTAGATATACTCATCATTAATCTTGTGATTTTTATTGTTTTTGAAAAGCAACACCAAAATCTGTTGTTTTTCCTATATCAGAGCCTTTTTTGGGTCTTTATATCATATACAGTAAAATACTATCAAGTACACCGTTATACGAGCGTTTTTAGGGTGTTAAAGCTTATTTTTCTTCAGCTAGTTTTATATACAATTTCATTTTTTGCATATTTTGGAATCTTTAAAGAAGGGATAGTTGTAAACACACAGTTTAAAACATTGACTTTTATATATATAGCACTTGCTATAAAGAAAATTTTCTTTTTTTATTATTTGAAAAGAGCTAGAGAATCTGGAAAAAATGTAAAGAGTGTTATTTTTTTAGAAAGAGATAGTACATCAAAGAAAATGATGAAATTGTTTGACAATCAAAGAAGCTTAGGATATTCTTTAATGGGTTTTTTCTCTAACAAAACAAATAACGACAGTAAATACCTAGGTACGGAAGAAGAAATGTACTCGTTTATTTCAATAAATAAAGTAGATGAAATCTATGCAACGCTATCTGAATTAAAGAAAGGACAAGTTCAGCGCATCACAAAATTTTCTAGTCTACATAATATTAGACTCAAGCTAATTCCAGATTCTAAAGAATTCTATAGTAAAAATCAGAAAGTTGAATACTACGACGATACAATTAAGGTTTTATCGGTAAAGAGATTACCTTTTGATTTTCTAGAAAACAGAATCCAAAAGAGAATCTTTGACATATTTTTTTCATTTTTTGCTATAGCATTTATTATGTCTTGGTTAGTTCCTATTTTATGGATATTAATAAAATTAGAATCTAAAGGGCCACTATTTTTTACCCAAGAAAGAGAAGGTTTAAAAGGGGAGAAATTTGTGTGTTACAAATTTAGATCAATGCGAAAAAACAAGTTAGCAAACAAAATTCATACTACAAAAAATGATGCTAGAGTAACTAAAATAGGAGCATTCATAAGAAAAACAAGTATAGACGAATTACCACAATTTTTCAATGTTTTTTTAGGAGATATGAGTGTAGTAGGACCGCGTCCACATATGGAAAGCCTCTCTATCGAATACAGAAAAGATGTACATAACTATATGGAACGACATGCAGTAAAACCAGGAATAACTGGGCTTGCGCAAATTAGTGGTTATAGAGGAGAAGTAAGAAAAAAATCAGATATTAAAAACAGAGTTAGATTAGATATTTTCTACATAGAAAACTGGTCCTTTTTCCTCGACGTAAAAATTATTATAAAAACAGTATTAAATATCTTTCAAGGAGACGAAAAAGCATATTAATTGGTTCAAAAAAAGGACATATCTATAGCTATTGTATTGTATAAGGAAAATCCTAAAATCCTTCAAAAAACTATTGATAGTGTCTTGCAAATATCGTTAACAAAACACTTGTTTTTGATAGATAATTCACCAACGAACAACTTACAAAGTTTAGCTAATCACCCTGATACATCCTATATAAAAAACGAAAGAAATATAGGTTTTGGAGCAGCAAATAACTTGATTAAAAATCAAACAGAAATTACCTCAACGTTTCATTTAGTATTAAATCCAGATGTAGTTTTTGAGCCAGATACAATTGTAAAACTTATTCACAGATTAAAAGCATATCAAGAAGTAATGATGATTGCTCCACGTGTTGTTTTTCCTAACGGAAGCCATCAGTTTACAATTAGAAAATATCCTACCTTTTTTGATCTGATTATTCGTAAGCTCACTATTTTTAAAAATAGAATTCATGATAAAGAATATAGAAATGAAGAGGTAACAAAACCATTTTTTCCTGAGGTAATCCATGGTTGCTTTATGCTTTTCAAAACAGAAGATTTCTTAAAGATAGGAGGTTTTGATGAGCGTTATTTTTTATACATGGAAGATGTCGATCTCTGTAAAAAAATAGATGCCTATGGCAAGCAAAAAATGTACGATCCTTCTGTTTCTGTTTCTCACGTTTTAATGAAGGGATCATCAAAAGAAATGAAGCTCTTTTTTTATCACCTATCCTCAGCAATAAAATATTTTTTAAAGTGGTAAATAAATTATATTTGCACCTCAACAACACAACAAAATGAATATTTTAATCTTAGGCTCTGGAGGAAGAGAGCACGCATTTGCCTATAAGCTTTCTCAAAGTAAAAAAGTTAACCAACTATTTGTTGCTCCAGGAAACGCAGGAACTTCAAAAATTGCAACAAACGTAGCAATTAATCCAGTTGATTTTAAAGCAGTAAAAGAAATCGTTTTAGAAAAGAAAATACGTATGGTTGTTGTAGGACCTGAAGCTCCTTTGGTTGAGGGAGTTCATGATTTTTTTCTTGCTGACGATCAGTTAAAAGACATCCCTGTTATTGGACCTAAGAAAGATGGTGCTTTACTAGAAGGAAGCAAAGACTTTTCCAAACAGTTTATGCTAAAACACAATATACCTACAGCACAATATCAATCATTTACAAATACTACCTTAAAAGAAGGTAAAGCATTTTTAGAAACGCTTAAAGCACCTTATGTTTTAAAAGCCGACGGTTTAGCTGCAGGAAAAGGAGTTTTAATATTAAATTCTCTTGAAGAAGCGAAGAAGGAGTTAGAAGAAATGTTAACAAATGAAAAGTTTGGAGAGGCATCATCTACTGTTGTTATTGAAGAATTTTTAGATGGAATAGAGCTTTCCGTATTTGTATTAACAGATGGTAAAAGTTATAAAATATTACCTTCTGCTAAAGATTACAAAAGAATTGGAGAAGGAGATACAGGTTTAAATACAGGTGGAATGGGCGCAATATCACCAGTTCCTTTTGCAAATCAAGATTTTTTAGATAAAGTTGAAGAACGAATTGTTAAACCTACAGTTAATGGTTTACAGAAAGATGGAATAGACTACAGAGGCTTTATTTTTATAGGTCTTATGAATATTAACGGAAATCCATTTGTTATAGAATATAACGTAAGAATGGGAGATCCAGAAACAGAAGCAGTACTACCTAGAATTGAATCTGATTTATTTGATTTATTTGACGGAGTCGCTCATCAAAACTTAGAAGAGAAATCATTTAGCGTTACCAATAAGACAGCGACAACAGTTATGTTAGTTTCTGGAGGTTATCCGGAAGCATATGAAAAATCTAAAGAAATTACTGGTTTCGAAAAAATTGAAGACTCTATTGTATTCCATGCAGGAACAAAAATAGATACTGATAAAGTTGTTACAAACGGAGGTAGAGTAATGGCAATAACATCTTTAGGTAACTCAATTGAAGAAGCATTATCTACTACCTATAAGAATATTGATAACATTTCTTTTGAGAAGATGAATTATAGAAAAGATATAGGATTTGATTTAAAGTAGATTAATCAAATTACAATAGTACCAGAAATTACGACGATGTATTTATTAATTTCTGGTACTATCTTAAATAATAGTCTCCTTACCAAGAGTAAACGAAAATTCTGAACCTTCACCAAACTCACTTTTAAGGAGTATTGTTTCATTATGTGCTTCAATAATATGTTTAACAATAGATAAGCCTAATCCTGAACCACCTTGTTCTCTCGATCTACTTTGATCTACTCTATAAAAACGTTCAAATAATCTAGGAATATGTTCTTGTTTAATACCCTCACCATTATCAGAAATTTTAATGATAAACTTATTTTCATTGTAACTTTCAACACTAGCAGTAGTAACACCACCTATTTTACCATATTTAATTGAATTAACAATTAAGTTAATCAATACCTGTTCTACGCGTTCAACATCTCCTTTTACAACTAACGGATATTCATAGATTTTGTCAAAGATTAACTTGATGTTACGCTTTTTAGCCTTCATTTCGAACAGATCAAAAACGGTCTGTATTAGTTCGATAATATTAAAAGGTTCGATCTTCATTTTCATTCCATCTGTTTCTAATTTGGCGATCATATCCAAATCTTTAACAATAGAAGTTAAACGCTCTACACCTTTATTGGCTCGCTCAAGATATTTATCTCTTATTTCTTTGTCGTTTGCCGCACCTTCTATTAAGGTTAAAATATAACCCTGAACAGTAAATAAAGGTGTTTTAAGCTCATGAGCAACATTTCCTAAGAAATCTCTACGAAAAGAATCTCTTTCTGTTAAGTTAGCGATTTCCACCTTTTTATCTTCAACATATTCCTCTACAGTTTTGGTAAATTCATCAATATCTGTAGTTACTTTATCTCTTTTTAAATCATTAACATCTAAAATCGAAATATCTTCATATAATTTTTTAACTCTCTGGTATATAAAGTGCTCTGCCCGATATTGAATTACAAAGAAAGAGACAATAAATAAAATTAAGCCAAATATAATTATAGAAACTGTACCAAGAGAATTAAAGAAAAATAGATAAGAAGATACAGCGACAAAAATAGAAATTACTGTAAGGTATAATGCTGATACTAGTGCATAATTATATGTTTTTTTTAATTTTTTCATAATACAAAAAAGACTACCGTTTTTGGGTAGTCTAAAATTAATATTTTTAGTGTTAAATTACCTATCTGTTTCTAAAACAAATTTGTAACCTACTCCTTTTACAGTTTTAAAGTGGTGATCTCCTATTTTTTCTCGTAATTTTCGAATATGAACATCAATTGTTCTACCACCCACAACAACTTCATTACCCCATACATTATCTAAAATAGTTTCACGTTTAAATACTTTACCTGGTTTTGAAGTTAATAAAGAGAATAATTCAAATTCTTTTCTAGGTAATGTAATTTTTTCCTCACCTTTAAAAACAACATATTCATCTCTATTGATAAGTATATCTCCTATCTTAGTAGTAGCTTCGGAAGCAGTGTCAGTTTTTAAACGACGTAATAAAGATTTAACTTTACTAACTAAAATTTTTGGTTTAACAGGTTTTGTAATGTAGTCATCAGCTCCAGCATCGAATCCTGCTACCTGAGAATAATCTTCTCCTCTTGCAGTAAGGAAAGAAATAATAACATTTTCGAGAGGTTTTACAGATCTTATTTTTTCACAAGCTTCAATACCATCCATTTCAGGCATCATAATATCTAAAAGAATTAAATGTGGCGTTATTTTCTTTGCCATTTTAACTCCTTCAGCACCATTTATAGCTGTATAAACTTGGTATCCTTCTGATCTTAAATTATATCCGACTATTTCTAAAATATCTGGTTCATCATCAACCAATAAAATTTTAATGTCGTTAGTATTCATAGGTCTATTTCGATTAAAAACAACTCAAAAGTAACGATTTAATCATAAACATAGTTAAAGGCATATTAACTTAATGTTGATTTAATATTAACAAAAAGAATTTTCTTAATTATTAAGAACCAATCATTTAATTTTACAATTATTTTTTTCTGTAGTTTAACGTTATGTAATTTCTTAATTTTATCACCAATTCGAAACTTAAAATTATGAAAAGAAATTACCTTTTACTTCTATTAACTGTGTTAACTATATTTTTTTCTTTTGGGCAAGAGAATCAAGATTATATTACTTTTGATAGCAGAGCACAAGATCATATAGATGATCGTGTAATTAATGTTCTAAACGAACAATCAATGGATCCAAGTATCAATATATTCTCACCAGCTAATGGTCAGGTTTTTGATGCAAATACTACGAGCATAGATATTGCTTATGATATTTTAGATTTTCCAGATTTTGATGGATTAATTATTTTTTCTGTAAAAGAGGATGGTGATTTTATAGTAATAGATAATGTTATAACATCAACAAATATTAATTTAGATATTAGATCAGGGAGAGTTTATGAGGTAATAGATCTTTAAGAGATACTTTTCAGAATCCTTATTCACCAGATATAACATCAACAATCAACTTTTCTGTAGCAGCTCCAGCAGCTGAACCATCGATCGTGATTACATCGCCAACGGAAGGACAAGTTCTTGATGAAACAAAGAATACTGTAACAGTTAATTATAATATTTTAGATTTTCCTGGTTTTACTTTAGGTGCCGATGGTTCGATATTATATGAAGTAGAAAGAAATGGAGTCACCATTTTGACTCAAGATGATTTTACAGGATCAAGTTTTGACGTAGATTTATTACCCAACAGTACATATAGGGTAACAATGGAATTGGTTGATGCTTCAAGGAATTCATTTTCACCAGCTATTAAAACTACGGTTAATTTTTCTGTAGCATCTACAACTGCTGAGCCTTCAGTAGTGATTACATCACCAACAGAAGGTCAAGTTTTTGATGTAGGAACAACGAGTGTGATATTTTTATATGACGTTTTAAATTTCCCAGATTTTGAAAATGGTACTGTTAATGGTTTTGTTAGTTATACACTAAGTAAATCAGGTAATCCAACGACAACTTCAGCAATACAACCAGCAGGAGTTCAAGTTTTAAGAGCAGTAAGTGCAGGTGATTATTTTGCTCAAGTAGAACTGTTAGATAGTACGAAAGAATCTTTTTCACCGGCGATAATCACTTCAGTAAACTTTTCAGTTTTAGCAGCAACAGCAGAACCAAGTATTAATATATTTTCACCTACAAATGGAGAGGTTTTCGATGCTGGAACAACAACTGTAGATGTATCATACGATATTCTAGATTTCCCCAGTTTTACCCCAGGAGCAGATGGTTTTGTGGTATACACATTGAATGAAGATGGCGTAGTAGTGTATACTAATAACGACACAAGAGATGCCACAATTAGCAATTCAGTAAGTTCAGGGAAAAGTTATAAGGTAATTATAGAATTAACTGATGCAGCAGGAAACCCGTTTTCACCAGCAATAAAGTCAACAATCGATTTTTCTGTAGCATCCACAACTGCAGAACCTTCAGTGGTTATAACATCGCCAACAGAAGGTCAAGTTTTTGATGCAAGTACAACGAATGTAACATTCTTGTACGATGTTTTAAACTTTCCAGATTTTGAAAATGGTACAATTAACGGTTTTGTTAGCTATACATTTAGTAAGTCAGGTAATCCAACTACAACAACAGCTATTCAGTCTGCGGGTGTTGAAGTTTCAAGAGCAGTAAGTGCAGGAGATTATTTTGTTCAAGTAGAATTATTAGATAGTGCAAAGGAATCTTTTTCACCAGCTATTATAACTTCAGTAAACTTTTCAGTTTTAGCAACAGCAGAGCCAAGTATTAATATATTTTCACCTGAGGAAGGGCAAATTTTTGATGCAGGAACAACGAGTGTAGATGTATCATACGATATTCTAGATTTTCTAGCTTTACAGCAGGTGCAGATGGCTTTGTAGTGTATACATTGAAAGAAGATGGTGAAGTAACATATACGAATAACGATACTAGAGATGCTACCATTAGCAACTCAGTAAGTTCAGGGAAAAGTTATGAAGTAATTGTAGAGTTAGTTGATGCTTCAGGAAATCGATTCTCACCAGAGATAAAATCAACAATTAATTTTTCAGTAGCAAATTCTACTGTTGAGCCAACACTTGTAATTACTTCACCTTCAGAAGGAAGTGTTTTCGATGCTGTAAAGAATAAAGTAACAATTAATTATGAAATTAAAGATTTCCCTGGATTCACTTTAGGAGCTGACGGATCAATAATATACGAAATATTAAGAAATGGAGATTCTGTTTTTATTCAAGATGATTTTACTGGTTCAAGCTTTGATGTAGATGTGTCACCAGACAATAATTACACAGTAATGATGGAATTAGTTGATGCATCAAGAAACCCGTTTTCACCAGCGATTAAAACATTCGTGAACTTTTCGGTTTTAGCTGCAACAACAGAACCAAGTATTAATATTTATGCACCGTCAAATGGTGAAGTTTTTGAAGCCAGTATAACAAATGTAGATGTTTCTTACGATATTTTAAACTTTCCTAGTTTCACGCCAGGATCAGACGGTTTTATAGTGTATACACTGAAAGAAGATGGAGCAATTATATACACTAACAACGATATAAGAGATGCTACGGTTAGTAATACAGTAAGTTCAGGAAAGAGCTATGAAGTAACAATAACATTAGTTGATGCTTCAGGAAACCCGTTTTCACCAGCAATACAATCAACAATCAACTTTTCTGTAGCAGCATCAACAGCAGAACCTTCAGTGGTTATTACATCACCAAAACAAGGAGGTTTCTTATCACCAAACACAACTCAGGTTATTGTTAATTATGAAATTAAAGACTTTCCTGATTTTATTCCTGGTTCAAATGGCTTTATAAGATATCAAGTTTGGAAAAATTCAGATTTAGTAATTACGGAAGATAACCTTATAGATATCTTTTTCGACGTAACACCAGGATCATATCAAGTTACGGTTGAGTTATTAAATGATTCTAAAGAAGAATTTTCTCCTAGAATATTAACGTCAACTTCATTTTTTATTGAAGATTCATTTAGAAAGGTAGAAAGTTTAGAGGTTTTAGGGTTTTCAGATAGAGATGCTTTTTATGAGCTTACTGAAGCTGTTACGATAACTTATGATACACAGAACGACAGAAATCAGAAATATATTCAAGATGCAACCGCTGGATTTTTAGTAGATGATGAAAATGGAATTTTAGCAACAAATTATAACGTTGGTGATGCTATTATTGGTTTAAAAGGACAATATATAGAGGATGCGGAAAGTAAGAAGTTTATTCCTGTAGCAGAACCAACAGACATTGTTTCGTCTGGGAATACGATTCCAGCAAAAAGTTTTTCATTAAAAGAACTAAAAGATAACATTTATAAGTACCAGTCGCAAAGGGTAACAGTAGAAAATGTGAGTTTTGATATCGCCGACGGAACAGTAAAATTTGATAGTTCGATTACAAGAGATTACACGATTTCTAGTGGAGGAGAAAAAATGATTTTCAGATTAGAGTTTGATAATTCAGATCTTGAAGGAACAATCATTCCTCAAGGAACTTTTAACATAACAGGAATAGCTGCGGTTCCTTCAACGAGTACAAAATCTAAAAAATCAGTTACAGGTTTACCACAGATTTACGGACTTCAACTAAATGGTATAGTTGCCGGAGTAGGAGAAAATACTATTGAAGGTTTTACCGTTTATCCTAATCCAGTAAATAAAGGAACGATTACTTTAGGTACTTCTTCATTTGATAAAAAAGAGATTTCTATTTTTAATATTTTAGGTGAAAAAGTTTTTACAGCTAAAGTTTTTGGAACATACAATAAGATCACTATAAATGAATTAAATTCAGGAGTATACATCTTAAAAGTCACAGAGTCAGGAAGAATTGCAACTAAAAAATTAATTGTAAAATAAACTTCAATACATTAATAAAAATAGCGCTTCTGATAAAGAAGTGCTTTTTTTTTGTTAAAAACCAGACACTTAACATTAAGTTAATGTGTTTTGTTAAGTTAAATATCTTATAATTTTCTAATTTTGAGGGCATTTTTAAATTTGAAATTTATGAAAAAAAATTACTTTTTAACATTAATAATAACTTTATTAAGTCTTGCTTCTTTCGCTCAAGTAACAGAATTGTATTTGAGTAAATACGGGGAAGGAAGTAGTAACAATAAGTTTTTTGAAATATATAATGGTACAAGTTCAGCCATAAGTTTAACAGACTATGCTTTTGCAACTGTAGGAAATGCACCTAGCACACCAGGAGAATACGAGTTTTGGAACAAATTTCCAGATGGTGCTAGTATAGCTGCAGGAGATGTATTCGTTGTGGCACATCCAAGTGCGGATGCTGTAATTTTAGCACAGGCAGATATGACATTACAGTTTTTAAGTAATGGTGATGATGGATTAGCTTTAGTAAAAGGAGGTACTCACAATGATGCAAATACAGATGGAGATATAGATGCAGGAGAGATGACAGGCTTTACTACACTTGATTGGTTAGGTGATTGGAATGGAGATCCAGGAAGCGGGTGGGACGTTGCAGGTGTTTCTAATGCTACAGCTAATCATACTTTAACAAGAAAATCTAGTGTATGCGGACCTAACAGTGATTGGACTGCCGCAGCTGGAACAAATTCTATTGATTCAGAATGGATAGTTACAGCCATCGATACGCAATGGGATAAAATAGGTTCTTATACAGGGTGTTCAACAACACCAGAGCTTTCGATAACATCACCAACAAATGGTTCAACAGTTAGTTTTTCATCAATGGCAACAGTTCAGTTTACTGTTACTAATTTCACAGTAGCTTCTGGAGGTTCAGGAGATGGTTTCATAAAATGGAAGCTTAATGGTGTTGATCAAGGTGATAAATTTGATACAAATGATATTACCTTTAGTATTTCTGCTGGTACAGCATACGAAGTGTATATTGAACTTGTAGATAATAGTGGTAATGTTTTAAGCACTCCAGTTAATAAGACTGTAATGTTTACTGTTGAACAGCCATGTGATTTACAGTTAGAAACAATAACTAAAACTTGTGTAGCAGAAACAGCTGGAATTGATACGTATTCGGTTTCAATAGCGTTTACTGGTGGAAATACTTCTACATATGTTTTAGCATCTGATCAAGGAATAGTTGGAGGAGATGATCCTTCATCTATGGCTACAGGAACTATAACTATTACAAATATTAATGAAGGAACGGATATTGTATTTACTGCAAAAGGAGACGTATCTAATAGTAGCTGTGATTTATCAAGGAATATTAACAGCCCAACGTGTAAAGGTTTACCTTTTGTTGACAGTTTTGACTATGCTGACGCTGCCATTCTATCTGATCAAAGTAATTGGGATAGAGTAAATTCTGGTGATGATGTATTAGTTACCAGCGGTAATTTAGATTATACAGGATTAAGAGCATCTACAGGAAATAAAATAACATTTGATGGTTCTGGAGCTGAGGCATCTACTTCTTTTACAGACGTTTCATCTGGTACAGTATATGCATCATTCCTTTTTAAAGTTTCTGCTTTTCAAACAGGGTCTAGTCCAGATGTAACTGATGGAGGATATTTCGCCTCATTGGCAAATGGTACAACTGCTCATGATGCTAGGTTATGGGTAAGGCCTAATCCTGATACAAGTGGAACATCTTTCGATATTGGCTTTGGATATGAGTCTTCAAATCCATCGTTTACAACTTCAACATATAATGTAGGAGATGTATTGCTTATTGTAATGTCCTATGATATGGATAGTAAACAAATTAGTTTATGGATAAATCCAGGTACAGATAGTTTTGAAGCTGCTGCACCAACTCCAGAGTTAGGAAGTACTGATCCAAATCCACCATCAGCTATCAATACATTTAATCTTAGACAGGATTCAACAAATGAAACACCAAGCATTGAAATTGACGAATTAAGAATCGGTAGAACTTGGGCTGAGGTAACACCAAAAGAGGCAACAGCATCAGTTAAAGAGAATGAAATAGAAGGTTTTGCAGTATATCCTAATCCAGTTAGTGGGAAGACATTTAAATTAACAACGTCATCGTTTGATAAAAAGGAAGTTTCAGTTTTCAGTATTTTAGGAAAAGAGGTTTTAAACACTAAAGTTTCTGGAACAAACAATACAGTAAATATCGCTGGTTTAAACTCAGGATTGTACATTGTAAAAGTTGTTGAAGCTGGTAAAACCGCAACGAGTAAACTTATTATTAAGTAAATTTATATACAAATTTAATATATAAAAAAAGAGTGCCTTTTAAGGCACTCTTTTTTTATATTTAAAATCTAAGAAAGTAAAAGAGAAGAATGAAAAAGAGTATTGCATTAATTATGGTTTTATGTTTAAGTCATTCTTATAGTCAGTCTAATTATCAAAAGTTTAAAAAACTATCTGCACCCAAAAAGAGGTGGGTTATTTTACATCCATCTAAGGCTAGTAAAGCATTAAGAATTTCAAAGGAAACAAAGTTACTAGCCGATAGTATAGGAAGAACAAATGTATTAGATAAAGATAAATCAGGAGGGCAAGTTGATGCTTTCAGGCATGCGTATTGGATGGCTAGGCTACACCAAGAAATAGGAAAATCAGCGGCAAGGTCGTTAGGTAAGGCCCATGAAAAAGAGAATTATTTAATGTATAAAAAAATCCAATTGGAAGAAGGAATCGTACCAGATAAAGTTTCATCTGAAATGGATCTATTTAATAATGATGTAGGACTGTCTTTAACAAGGAAGGGAATTGAAGTTTCAAAAAAAAGTATTGTTTATAAAGTTATTAATGCGATAACTACTGGCAAAATGAAAATTATTAAGAAGAACAAAAAAGGAGATTTTTTAACGTGTAATGGGATTATTATCAAAAAAGAGTCACTCAAAAAAAAGTGGAAGAATAATAAATGCTTAGTAACGTCTAATTACCGCCGTAATTAATGATATTTTACTTTACGCAACACTCTAATAACATCTTTATATTTGATATAAGTTGTTTTATCCTCTAGGTTTTTAATATAATTTTTTGCTTTTTCTAATTGTTCTTTAGCATCTAAAAAGCCGTTTAAATAACAAATTAAATAGTTGTTGGGTAGTCGGTATACATCCTCATGTTCAGTTACAGATAGAGGAATGCTATTTTCAATTTTATAAACTACATTGTTACTAATTTCATAAATATGATTTATAATCGTAGTATCATAATTTGGAGGTTCAAATAAAAACTCTTTTATAATTTCTAGTTTACCATTATTGTTGAAATGTATAATTGTTTTCTCAAGAGGGTAGTGTGCTTCGTCTTTTTCTAATCCTAATAATATGTATTCAATAATAATGAAAGAGTGATCATTTATTTTTATTTTAACTTCATCTAAGGCAGAGTAGAACAATTGAACTTGTTCGTTAATTAACTCTATATCTACGCGAGAAAAGAATACGCTATCCTTTGTTGTCGACTTTTTACCCGCCCAACAGAGTACGAACTGTTCTTTAAAAACCTTATATTTTGGATTATACTCATTTTTGTGCCTATTAAAGAAATCAAAAACACCGTCTAAGGTTAATTGAATATTATTACTTGCATTTTTTTCGATAGCTTCAACAATATTTTTATTACTGTTTCCAAGTATAAAATCACCTTCAACTGGTAAAGAATTGCTACCTCTTCTGAAGAACACTGTTTTTTTAGGATATTTCCATGTATTCTTAGATAAATAGGAAGACTCTTTATTTGGAAGAATAGTAACTAGCCCAATAACCTTATACCTTGGTAGCCCGGGAAAAGGAATGTTTTCGTATTGAATTTTTGGAGGATTAATTAGATAGGCATTTACTAGGTTTTGAATTTTACTATCATCAAAAAAATCTACGCCAATAACCTGATTATTCTCATCTCTAATTCCAATAACTATATATGAATTATTCTCGGGGTTTGAGTTAGATAATGCACAAACGTGTTTGATGAATTTGGCCTTTCCTTCCTTATTACTAAGCGATAACTTTTCTTTTTTATCATAAAAACTATTTTCATCGTTGTGCGATAATAAATTTTTAATGAGTAATCGCTTGTTAATCATTATTACGCTACTTTTTCACCTCTACTAGCTTCATATAATAAAAACCAATCTTGAAGGCTTAAATTGATGTTTTTAGCATTGTTGGCATTTTTTATACGGTTTATTTTAGTTGTTCCTATTACAGGAACGATTTTCGCAGGATGTTTAAGAACCCAAGCTAATAATAATGCATCTTTAGTAGTATTATATTTTTCAGAAAGATCAGTTAATAAATTATTGATTCTTTCTGCTTGATCTGTAGTTAAAGAAAAGAAACTCCCCAAAGGACTCCAACTCATAGTTTGTATTTCCTCTTTTTGTGAATAGTCCAATACTCCACTATCTATTGCAGTGTGTTGGACTAAAGAAAATTCAATTTGATTGCTTGTAACTGGAACTTTTGTGTTTAAAAGTTCAATTTGGTTTTGGGTAAAATTGGAAACTCCAAAGTCGATGATTTTTCCTTGTTTTTGTAATGTTTGTACAGCTTCAGAAATCTCATCAGCTTGCATTAACGGGCTAGGTCTGTGTAATAAAAGTACATCTAAATAATCGGTATGTAAATTTTTCAGAGAGGTTTCAACACTCCATATAATATACTCTTTAGAATAATCATAATGTTTAACACTATTAGGCCTAACCTCAGTATCATATTGAATACCACATTTAGAAATAACTTGAATTTTATCGCGTCTAATTTTACTTTCGGCAAAAGCTTTACCAAAAGCTAATTCGGTAGTATATCCGCCATAAATATCAGCATGGTCGAAGGTTGTATTACCTTCATCGATACAAGAATTTAATAGAGAAATCATTTCTTGAGTGGAAAATTTACTTCCCCATTCACCCCAAGACATACAACCAATTATAATATCAGCAAGTTTCGTTTTCATTTTTAGTTTTTGTGTAAAATAGTGGCACTAGCTTGTGCAGTTGGATAAACAATTAAATCTTCAATATTAACGTGGTAAGGTCTAGTAACTACGAAGTGTATAATATCTGCAATATCTTCAGCTTGCAGAGCATTGTATCCTTGATAAACTGACTCTGCTTTCTTTGTGTCACCTTTAAAGCGGATATCAGAAAATTCAGTTTCTACAGCACCAGGATGAATAGCAGATACACGAATATTATGTTTGTTTAAATCAATACGCATAGCTTTATTTAGAGCATTAACAGCAAATTTTGAAGCACAATATACATTTCCATTTGGGTATACTTCTTTACCAGCAATAGAACCAATATTTACAATAAAGCCACTATTATTTTCTATCATTCTTGGCATAATAGCTTTTGAAACGTATAGTAGCCCTTTAACATTGCCATCAATCATTGCATCCCAATCTTCTATACTTCCGTCTTGAATAGTACTTAAACCATGTGCATTACCCGCATTATTGATTAAAATATCTATATTTTTAAAGTCTTCAGGTAAGCTATTTATGGCTGTTATAACATCATTATTAAATCTAATATCAAATACTAATGTGTGAACATTGGTAAGTTTTGATAATTCATCTTTAAGTTCTTGTAACTGTGCTGTTCTTCTTCCACAGAGTACTAGGTTGATGTTTTTTTTTGCAAATAGTTTAGCCGTGGCTTTGCCGATTCCTGAGGTAGCTCCTGTTATAAAAGCAGTTTGCGACATAAGTTATAATTGTTTTTATAAAGGTAAAGTTTTTAATGTAAATGATAGGTTATTAAAACTAAAAAACCGCCCCTAGGAGGAGCGGTTTATTTTAATTGGTTATACTAATAACCAACCAAAAATCAACTAACCAAACTTTATTTTAAAATCTTTCTATCTACTTTTTTCCTTTTTATTTTAGTACGTTTTCTACCATTGTTTCTTACCGGTTTTTTTGATGTTTTCTTACCTTTTAAGAACTCGATGTAACCTCTTCCTGAAAACGTATACACTGTTTTAGTGTTTAAATGTAACAGTTCAACTGTTCCATCATTAATAACGCTTAATTCGAATTCTTCAGTATCTCCATTGTCATAATTAAGTGTTAAATATTTTAGATCTCCATAACCGTTAATATCTTCTATAATATAACCACCTACGAAGTCCCATTTTATTAAATCAATATCTATGCCAAAACCATCATGAGACGAATAGAATGTAGTATTGTTTTCTGGGGTAAATTGTAAGTAATTTTCCTTATCAAATGGGTTTGGCACACCATTACGTGCATCTGTTCTCTCCCAAGCAACATACTCTTGTAAAAAGTATTCTATGTTTTCATTAAATAATTTGGTATAGTCGAAATTATCTCTTTGGTAACCAATTAAAAAGTAACTAACATTTCTGTTGATATCGTCTAATCGAATCTCGTTATTTGATAATTGAACAACTTCAAAACTGTAAACACCATCTAACCTGTGGTTGGTTTCTATTACTCCATCATTAAAAGAACGGTAATTACCAACCTGAATACCTAAACCATTACCACTAATACCAATATCAACAATATTATTGTTGGCAAATAAACGGCCATTTAAAAAAGAAACAGTGAATGCTTTTGATAGGTAAGGAACTTCTGCTGAACCAGTTGTTCTATGGAAATCGATATACCATAAATCATAACCAGAAACAACCTCTTCTAAAGAAACAAAATCGTCTACTACAACATCTTCATTAACTACAACACAAGAAGTAAGTGTTGTTATGGATATTAGTATTCCAAATAGTATTTTTAAAGTTTTCATACACATTCGTTTTATGGTTATGATAACACTATTCCAAAATACGTGCCAAAAATAAAAAACCGCTATAATTAGCGGTTTCTTGGTTATTGCATGAATATTTTTTTTCCTTCTTTTAAGTTTTTTATTTTGTGGTATTTGGTTTTTTTATTCTCTATATAACTAACAACTACCTCGCTATCATTTAGGTCAAAAAGTCTTTTAGTTTTAGATTCTGGTGGTTTGTTGCCATATTCCTCAACACTATTACTATGCATTTGTAAATCACTAGCATTATTAACAGTACTTGTAGAAAATTGAGCCATTATAGAAGTTTCGTTTTTAACTTTCTTGTAACTTACTTTTCTTCTATTGTTTTTATAGAAAATACTATCAAATAAAATTTCTTTATCAGCCTTGTATGTAATATTGATGTTAGTCCCACTTACACCAGGCATTCCGCCAACCCAATTTGTATATGTTGCTTCAGTAACTTTAAAAGGAGGAGTCTCCTCAAATTTAGAGCTAGCACATTTTGTTAGAGAAAAAAGTAATATAGGTAAGGAAAGTAATTTTAAAAATTTCATCATTAATGTTTTTTAATCAGGTTTCAAGTTTTATACCAAAGTACAAATTTATATGAAACTCTACATGTAGCTTTAAATTTATGAATTATTTGAATAACTGTAAAAGTAAGTCTATTTGAATTAAGTGTTTAGATAAGTAGGAAATCAAAAAAATGATAATAATTTTAGCGTTTTGATTGTTTTAATAGAAATAGGAACTAGAATTAAGTATTTAAGGAAGGTCTAGATTTAGTATCTTAGAACAATGAAACAAGAAATCCCTCTTTTCGATGTTCTTATTATTGGAGGTGGTTTGGCAGGATTAACAAATGCCATTCATTTAACAAAATTCGGAAAACGTGTGCTTATAATTGAAAAGAATGAATATCCCCAACATAAAGTATGTGGAGAGTATATTTCAAATGAAGTACTACCGTATTTAGTTTTTTTAGGAATAAACCCTTTTGATTCAAAAGCGGTAGCGATTGATAAATTTCAATTAAGCACAACAAAAAACAAGATAATTTCTGCCGACCTACCTTTAGGAGGTTTTGGGATTTCTAGATATACATTTGATCATCTTTTGGCGAATAAAGCGAAGGCTCAAGGAACTTTATTTAAACACGATGTTGTAAAAAGTGTCAACTTTATAAACAATCAATTTGAAGTTATAACGAAAGAAAATCAAAAATACACTGCTAAAGTAGTTATTGGAGCATATGGAAAACGATCTATGTTAGATGTTAAGCTAGAAAGAAATTTTATAAAAAAGAAATCTCCTTATTTGGCGGTAAAGATGCATGTAAAAGGTACTTTTCCGGAAGATTTAGTAGGATTACATAATTTTAAGGGTGGATATTGCGGAGTCTCTAAAGTGGATAATAACACGATTAATCTGTGTTACATAACGAATTATGAATCCTTTAAAAAGCATGGAGATATCCATAGTTTTCAAGAGCATGTTATATTCAAGAATCATTTTTTAAAGAAACTATTTAATGAGACTATACCTGTTTTTGATAAACCATTAACTATCAGTCAGGTTTCTTTCCAAACTAAAAAACCAATTGAAAATCATATGCTTATGTGCGGAGATGCAGCAGGAATGATTCATCCACTTTGTGGTAATGGAATGGGAATGGCGATTCAAAGTGCGCAAATAGCATCTAAGTTAATTTTAGAATACATAAACGGAACTATTTCTTCTAGAAAAGAACTTGAAAAACGGTATATTAGGCAATGGAACAGAACATTTAAGTACAGATTAAAAGTAGGTCACTTTATAGCCATGTTGTTCAGGAAAGATCAGATAGCAGAAATAATACTAATCATACTCAAACGAATTCCTTTTTTAGTTCCCATAATTATTAAGCAAACCCACGGAAAACCAATGAAAGTATAATGGATTTCTTTATCAACACAATTCATAGAAGTAACAAAGAGGAAATTATGGATGATTTCTCTATTGGAGGAGATCTTTTACGAGATACTTTGAATAAATTAGAACGTATAAATCGTTGGTTAGGTGGTAATAAAGTCACTGTAAATGGTTTGCAGAAAATATTAAAAAACCATCCTAAAGAAAAAGAAGTAATCATTGTAGATTTAGGTTGTGGACACGGAGATATCTTGCGTGATGTTGCAGACTTTGGTAGAAAGCATGGATACAAAATGAAGCTAGTTGGTATAGATGCTAATCCAACAGCAATAGCATATGCAAATGAACTATCTCAAGAGTACCCTGAACTTACATTTTCAACAGAAGATATTTTTTCTGAAAGTTTCAAAAACAGAAAATATGATGTAGCACTAGCAACACTTTTCACACATCATTTTAAAGATGAGGAATTGGTGTCGCTATTGAAAGACACTTTAAATTCAGCAAGTATAGGTATTGTTATAAATGATTTACATAGACATAAAGCGGCATATTATCTATTTATGTTATTATGTGTTTTTATAAAAAATAAAATGATTGTGGAAGATAACCTCTAAGAAGCTTTACAAGAAAAGATCGAGAAAAAATCGCAGAGAAAATCAACGTAAAATCACAAATATCTTGGAAATGGGCATTTCGTTTCCAATGGATAATTCAAAAATAAATGACAGTTAAAGTTCTATCAGTTGCTAAGCAACTTCCCAAATATTCAAAAGAAACAAAAGAAATCATACCTTTTGTGAAAACATGGATGCAAAATCAAGAAGAACGTTTTCAACGTAAAGTGATTAAGCTTTTTGAAGGTGCAGGAGTCGATAAGCGCTATTCAATTATGCATCCAGAAGAAGTTTTTACAGCAACTTCTTTCGAAGAAAAGAATGATATTTACAGAAGAGAAGTCGTTAAATTAGCAGAAGATTCAGTAAAAAAATCATTAGAAAAATCAAAGTTAAAAGCAACAGATATTGATTATATTATTACTGTAAGTTGTACAGGAATTATGATTCCTTCTTTAGACGCATTTCTTATCAATTCTTTAAAAATGAAACAAAATATTATTCGTTTACCTGTTACCGAAATGGGTTGTGCGGCTGGAGTTTCAGGAATGATATATGCAAAGAATTTTTTAAAAGCTAATCCAAATAAAAGAGCTGTAGTTGTTGCGGTAGAATCACCTACAGCAACCTTTCAACTTAACGATTACACAATGACTAACGTTGTGAGTGCAGCTATATTTGGAGACGGTGCAGCAAGTGTTATTTTATCATCCCACGAAGATGATAAAGGACCTGTAATGGTAGATGAAGCGATGTATCATTTTTATGATGCCACTCACATGATGGGATTTAAGCTAGTAAACACAGGGCTGCAAATGATTCTTGATAAGGAAGTCCCACAAAAAATAGCAGATCATTTTCCTGCCATAGTACACCCTTTTTTAGAGCAAAATAATTTAACTATAGCGGATATTGATCATTTAATCTTTCACCCAGGAGGAAAGAAAATTGTTCAAACGGTAGAGGATTTATTTGGTGTTTTAGGTAAGAATATTAATGATACAAAAGAAGTACTAAAGCTTTATGGAAATATGTCGAGTGCAACAGTATTATATGTTTTAGAACGATTTATGGATAGCAATCTAGAAAAAGGAGAGCGTGGATTAATGTTAAGTTTTGGACCAGGTTTTTCAGCACAACGTATTTTATTAGAATGGTGATTTAAAATGTAAAAGAGAATGAATATTGTTACTTCTTCGAGAGTGATAATGCGAACCTAAAGACAAAAGTAAAATAGTAGACGCTTTTAGGTAAAAACCAAATAAAACGAAATAAAACTTGAACTCTAAAGAGATAATAGCACTATTGCCATATGAAAAACCATTTCTATTTGTAGATGAAATTACTGCTGTTTCAGAAAATGGAAGTACAGGAAATTACAGATTTAATGAAGATGCTTTTTTTTACAAAGGACATTTTAAAGATAACCCAATAACTCCAGGTGTAATCTTAACAGAAACAATGGCACAAATAGGAGTCGTATGTTTAGGTATATTTTTACTGAAAGAAGAAATAGGAACAGGGCTGAATCCTCAAATTGCACTTACATCTAATCAGGTTGACTTCTTTTTACCAGTTTTTCCAGGTGAGAAAGTAATTGCTGTTTCAGAAAAAGAATACTTTCGATTTAATAAATTAAAATGTAGTGTAAAACTATACAATGAAGAGGAGAAATTAGTTTGCAGAGGTATAATTTCAGGAATGTTAACAACCAAAGAAGTATGAAAAGTAGAGTAGTTGTAACTGGACTAGGTGTAGTAGCACCAAACGGAGTGGGAGTTCCAGCATTTACAAATGCATTAAAAAAAGGAATTTCAGGAATTACCTTTCATCAAAACCTTAAAGATTTAAACTTTTCGTGTTGTATCGGTGGAATTCCAACAGTTTCTGAAGCGATGAAGCAGGCGTATTTAACACCACTACAATTACGAGGTTTTTCAAGTTCAGGAATTTTATATGGATGTATAGCCGGAATAGATGCTTGGAAAGATGCAGGTTTTTTAGTTGAAGAAAACTCTGAATTAGATGTTGATACAGGAATGATATTCGGAGCAGGAACATCTGGAGTAGATAAATTTCGAGAAGCTATTTATAAAATTGATGCACAGAAAGTAAAACGTTTGGGAAGTACAGCTGTAGTCCAAACCATGTCTAGTGGTATAAGTGCATATTTAGGAGGAATTTTAGGGTTAGGAAATCAAGTTACTTCTAACTCTTCTGCATGCACAACTGGAACTGAAGCTTTATTATTGGGGTTTGAAAGAATTCAGGCAGGAAAAGCAAAGCGCATGTTAGTAGGGAGTTGTAGTGATGATGGCCCGTATATTTGGGGTGGATTTGACGCTATGCGTGTGATGACATACAAGCACAACGAATCTCCTGAAAAAGGATCTAGGCCAATGAGTACAACAGCTTCAGGTTTTGTGCCAGGAAGCGGTGCGGGTGCTTTAGTCTTAGAATCTCTAGAAAGTGCCAAGGAAAGAAATGCAACTATTTATGCTGAGGTTTTAGGAGGAAATGTAAATTCAGGAGGACAACGAAATGGAGGAACCATTACAGCCCCAAATCCTGAAGCTGTTCAACGTTGTATTATAAATGCTTTGAAAGATGCGGCAGTTTCTTCTGGTGAGATTGACGCAATTAATGGTCATTTAACAGCAACATCGAAAGATACATTAGAAATTGAAAATTGGTCGAAAGCGTTGCAAAGGAAAGGGGCTAATTTTCCATATATTAACTCCTTAAAATCAATGAACGGACACTGCTTAGCAGCCGCTGGAGCTATTGAAAGTGTGGCAACAGTATTACAATTAAAAGAACAGTTTTTATTCCCAAATATTAACTGTGAAGATATTCATTCAGATATTGAAGCACTGATAAATACAGATAAAATTCCGAGACAGAAAATGAATATAGCATTAAATACAATAGCGAAAGCAAGTTTTGGTTTTGGCGATGTAAATGCATGTGTTATCTTTAAAAAATATAAATAGTAAACATGGATAAAGAAGTGTTAATTTCTAAATTAAAAACGATTGTAAAACCTTACGTTCAAAATGATGAAGCGTTTACTAATTTAACTGAGGAGACAGATTTTATAAATGATTTGCATATAAATTCGGCGAATTTAGTAGATGTGATTTTAGATGTAGAAGATGAATTTAATATAGAAATTGATAATGAAGCTATGGAGAAAATGCTGTCCGTAAAAGCAGCTATGGAAATTATAGAAGAAAAACTTTCTAGTTAATGATAGGGAACGATATTGTTGATTTACAAATAGCGAAGAAACAAAGTAATTGGCAAAGAGAGGGTTTCTTAGATAAACAATTTACGGAGAAAGAGCAAAGTGAAATCTTGAATGCTAAAAACCCATTTATATATGTTTGGTTGCTATGGAGCATGAAAGAAGCTGCCTATAAATGTTACGTTCAAGAACATCAACAGCGATTTTTCAATCCAAAAAAAATTAGTTGTTTTTCAGTTTCTCAAACGAAAGGTATAGTTTCAATATATGAAAATGATTATTATACAAAATCAACAGTTACTTCAAGGTATATACATACAATAGCTTTTTGTAGACAGAACACAAAGGTAAAAAAGGAATTGTTTCCGATAAAAGAGAAAGAGAATCAGAGCGCTATCATTAAGTCAAAATTATTAAGTTCTTTTTCAGAAAAGATGATATTAAAAAAAAATGAAATAGGGATTCCTTATCTCTATTTAAATGAAGAGGAACAGAAAATTTCTTTTTCGATCTCACATCATGGTAATTATGGTGCATTTGTAATTCTTAAATAAAATGGATGTAAAAAAAGAACTTTATACACTTTGTGAAACATATGTAAATCAACGTAAAGAAACCGTTGAAAAAGTGATGAAATCTAATAGAATAGCTCTAGAAGGAGAAACGAAGAGTTCAGCTGGAGATAAGCATGAAACTGGAAGAGCAATGTTGCAGTTAGAAATGGAGAAAGCAAGTCAGCAATTTGAAGTGATCCAGAAAATGGCAATAGCACTTCAGCAAATAAATATCATAAAAACTTCAGAAATAGTATGCTTAGGAAGCATTGTTTATACAACTAAAGGTATTTATTTCTTAGCAATTAGTGTAGGTAAATTAGTAGTCGAAAAAACGGAATATTATGTTATCTCGAGTTCTTCTCCCATTGGAAAATTACTATTAGGTAAGCAGAAAAATGATTCAATAGTTTTTAATGGAAATAAGATTGAAATTAAAGAGGTAACTTAAACCGAACACATATAGAAGCGTCAACGGGAATGTTTGTCTTATGAGTTAAAAATAAACGTGTATCGTTAAGTTCTATTTCTATTAACCAATACCATCCTCGAAAATAATTATTTTTAACAATAGCTTTTAGTTCGGAGTTTTTAACGATATGTATTTGATGTGGATATAATATAAAGTGTTTACCATATAAGGTAATTTCGTTTACATCATCAAACAGAGAAGCAATATATGTACTTTTTGGGTTTTCATATAACTGTTTTGGATTACCATTTACAAGAATTGTATGGTCTTTAATAACAATTAATTGATCTGCAAAGGATAGCGCATCATTACCATCATGAGTTGCTACGATACACGCAATTTTTTGTTGTTTTAAATAAGAAAACAAATTTCTTCGTAATGTGCTTTTTTTAAAGTTGTCAATCTGGCTAAAAGGTTCATCCAACAATAGTAATTCTGGTTCTTTTGCTAAAGCCCTAGCAATAGCAACACGTTGTTGCTGACCACCACTTAAATTTTTAACTTTAATATCTGCATACGCTTCCATTTCAATAACCTTAAGAAGTTCTTGTGTTCTAAGTTTTGCTTTCTCAGGGTGAAAACGTGATAGAAATTTTGAAATGTTTTCTGTTACTGAAGTAAAAGGCATTAACTCAAAGTCCTGTGGAACATATTTAAAAAAATCCATTCCAGGAATTAAATGAGTACTAGGACCTAAAATTTCATTATTATCCCAAAAAAGTGAGCCTTTATGTGCGTCTAACAAACCGTAAATAAGTTTTAATAAAGTAGATTTTCCACAACCACTTTCGCCCATAATACATAAGTGCTCACCTTTATTTAGTGAAAAGCTTATGTTTTGAAGTGTTTTTTTTTCTTCAGAATATGAAAAGGAAATATTATTTACTTGCAGCATATTAACAAAAATAAGTAAAGAAGAAGGTGAATAAAATAAAAAGTGAAGCTTTTTTATTTTATTTTTTTGAATAAAAAAAAACCGACACATTAGTGCCGGTTTTAATATGAAAGTGAATTTATATTTTACCAAATTTTAACGCGATCTTCAGGTTTTAAGAACATTTCGTCACCTTCTTTAATATCGAATGCTGAATAAAAAGCATCAACATTTCTTAAAGGCATATATGCTCTAAACATTCCTGGAGCATGAGGGTCTGTTTTAATTAAATTCTTTAAAGCATCTGGACGCGCTTTAGTTCTCCAAACAGTAGCCCACGATAAGAAAAATCTTTGCTCAGGAGTAAATCCGTCGATTTCACCAGGACGACCATTCTTTTCTAAGAAAATTTGTAATCCTTCATAAGCAGCATTTACACCACCTAAATCACCAATATTTTCACCTAGGGTGAATGTTCCATTTACATGAACATCATCAAT
Organism: Tenacibaculum sp.; assembly: GCA_020629275.1. GTDB lineage: Bacteria > Bacteroidota > Bacteroidia > Flavobacteriales > Flavobacteriaceae > Polaribacter. The sequence continues at coordinate 46,570 of JAHDDQ010000006.1, forward strand.
AGCAACTAATGCGTCAAACTGACCAATTAATGCTTTTCCTTCAGCGGTAAACTTTTCTAAATCTTGTGGAGTCCACCAGTTGTTTAGGTTTCCATCACCATCAAAACGAGATCCAGAATCATCAAAACTATGAGAAATTTCATGACCAATTACAGCACCTATACCACCGTAGTTAACTGCTTCGTCAGCTTTATAATTATAAAAAGGAGGTTGTAATATAGCAGCAGGGAAAACAATCTCGTTATTTACAGGATTGAAGTATGCGTTTACAGTTTGAGGAGACATACCCCATTCCGTACGATCAACAGGCTTCCCTAATTTAGCCATATTTTTATCATAATTCCATTTTGAAACATTTATAGCGTTTTCAAAATAACTACCACCTTCTTTAATTCCTTTTACTTGTAAAGCACTGTAATCTTTCCACTTATCAGGATATGCAATTTTTACGGTTAATTTATTCAGTTTATCTAAAGCTTTTTGCTTCGTAGAATCTCCCATCCACGTTAAACCGTTAATACGCTTTTCGAAACCTAAACGTACGTTGGCAATCATTTCTTCAGCTTTTTTCTTAGCTTCAGGTGGAAACATTTTATCAACATACAATTTACCAATAGCTTCACCTATTGATCCGTTTACAGAAGCTAAAGCTCTTTCATCGCGAGGTCTTTGCTCTTTAGCACCTCTCAAATCCCTACTGTAAAACTCCCAGTTTGCTGTTTCTAAATCAGTTGATAATAATCCAGCAGCACTATTAACAATATTCCAACGTAATAATGTTTTCATATCGTCAACAGAACGTTGTGTAAAAACTTCACTCATTGCTTTAAAGTAATTAGGGTCTGTAACGATTACTTTATCAATATCAGTTACACCAATTCCTTTTAAGTGAGCATTCCAATCAATCGCAGGTGCGATTTTTTGTAATTCCTCAACAGACATTGGATTATACATCTTACGAGCGTCTCTACGATCTTCTTTAGTCATCATAGGTTTTGCTAAACTTTTTTCAAAAGCAACTACAGTAGCTGCATTTTTAGTTGCTGTAGCTTCATCTTCACCAAGTTCTTTAAACATTCGTGCTACGAAAGCTTCATATTTTTTCAACTTTTCTTTAGTGTCTTCGTCTTCGTCAACATAATAATCTCTAGATAATCCTAAGCCACCAGCACCTAAGTAGCCAGCATTCATATTACTATTTTTAAGATCATTATACACGCCAAAGCCATAAAATGCACCGCCTCCATAAGGGGCCATTTTAGTGATATAATTTTCTACATCAACTTTAGTTTTAATTTCATCAACTTTTGCTAAGTAAGGTTTTAAAGGGTTCATCCCTTGTTTATTACGGTTTACAGTATCCATAATACTTTCGTAATAGCTTACAGCTTTTTGTTGGTCACTATCTATTTCATTTCCTTGTGTATCTTTTATTTTAGGAAAACTTCCTTGCTCAATAGCTTCATCTAAAATAGCAAGTACATCAGCATCAGTCTTTTTACGGAGTTCACTAAAACTTCCCCAACGAGTTCTATCTGCAGGAATTTCAGTGTTTTTTTCCCAAGTACCGTTTACATAATTATAGAAATCGTTTGCTGGTTTTACCGTAGTATCCATGTTTTCTAAAACAATTCCAGGAACTTTTTCCTCTTGTTTTTGGTCTGTTTTACAACTTATAGCTACTAAAGAAGCTACTGCGGATGTAAACAAGACTTTTTTAATGGTTTTCATCGTTTATTTGTGTTTAATTGAATTTGATATTAATTTTACGTTCCTTCTTCATCTTGTCTTTCATTTTATAGTTAGATGTTATAAAAATGTAAACGTTACAGACTATCCTTTTATTTTAACTTTCTTAGTGCTCGGAAGCTTTTTAAACCCCATGTTGAATAAGGTAAATCCAAAGATATCAGCGTATTGCTCTATTGTTTTTGCGATTGGTGTACCAGCACCATGACCCGCGTTAGTTTCAATTCTAATTAAAACAGGGTTATCTCCCTTCTGCTTATCCTGCAATTCGGCTGCAAATTTAAAACTATGTGCTGGAACAACACGATCATCATGATCTCCAGTAGTTACCATTGTAGCTGGATATTCAACTCCTTTTTTAACATTATGAACAGGTGAATAGCCTTTTAGATATTCAAACATTTCTTTATTGTCTTTTGAAGTTCCATAATCATAAGCCCAACCTGCACCAGCAGTAAATGTATGATAACGAAGCATATCGAGTACGCCAACTGCAGGTAATGCAACCTTCATTAAATCTGGTCGTTGAGTCATTGTTGCTCCAACTAATAAACCGCCATTTGAACCTCCTCTAATTGCTAAATAATCTGATGAGGTATATTTTGTGTTTATTAAATATTCAGCGGCAGCAATAAAGTCATCAAAAACATTTTGTTTTTGCATTTTTGTTCCAGCGACATGCCACTTTTTCCCATACTCTCCACCACCACGTAAATTAGCCACAGCATATATTCCACCTTGTTCCATCCAAACAGCATTAGCGATATTAAAACTTGGAGTTAAACTAATATTAAAACCACCATATCCGTAAAGAATAGTAGGATTTTTTCCATTAAGCACCATTCCTTTCTTGTATGTAAGAATCATTGGTATTTTAGTACCATCCTTTGAATTATAAAAAACTTGTTTGCTTTCAAAGTCATCAGCATTAAATGAAATTTGTGGTTTCCAGTATAGCTTATATGATCCATTTTCTGGATTAAATATATACGTTGAGCTTGGGGTATTATAATTTGTAAAAGAAAAATACAAATCTTTAGCTTCTTTTTTTCCTCCAAAACCACTTACTGAACCAACACCAGGCAATTCGATTTCTCTTATTAACTTACCTTCATAATTATATTGTAATACTTTGGAAACGGCATCAACCATATATTCTGCAAAAAAGAAGTTAGACCCTACAGATGGGCTCAATACATTTTCAGTTTCAGGGATAAAATCCTTCCAGTTCTCAGGTGTTGGACTAGAAGCATCTACTGTTACTACTTTTTTATTAGGAGCATTTAAATTGGTAACTAAATATAAGGTGCTTCCAACATTATCTATTACAAAAGTATCACTATCAACATTATCTAAAACAGTAATTAATTTACTATTAGCCTTAGTTAAATCTTTAATGAAAAGTTTATTGCCAGATGTTGATACTTGAGCTTGAATAACTAAGTAACGATCATCTTGAGTTACATATGCAAAAACATACCTGTGCTTCTCTTCAGGCTTAGCACCGAAAATAATTTCATCATTTTTTTGACTTGTTCCTAATTTATGATAATATAACTTATGTTGGTCAGTTTTCGCAGACAGTTCACTCCCTTTTGGTTTATCATAACTGGAATAAAAGAAACCTTCATTCCCTTTCCAAGAGACACCAGAGAATTTTACATCTACTAATGTATCTTCTTTAACTTCTTTAGAAGCAACATCCATTATTATTATTTTTCTCCAGTCACTTCCACCCTCAGAAATACTATAAGCAACAGTTTTAGAATCTTCAGAAAAACTAACTGAAGCCATTGAAGTAGTACCATCTTTTGAGAATGTGTTTGGGTTTAGAAACACCTCTTCTTCACCCCCTTCTTTTTTTCTGTATAATACACTTTGATTTTGTAGTCCATCATTTTTATAAAAATAAGTGTAGTCACCTTCCTTGAATGGAGCACTTAACTTTTCATAATTCCATAATTCTGTTAATCGTTCTTTAATTTGTTCTCGGTATGGTATTTTATCCAAGTAATCAAATGTCACTTTGTTCTCGGCCTTCACCCATTCTTCAGTTTCCTTACTTGTATCATCTTCTAACCATCTATAATTATCAGTTACTTTCGTACCAAAATAATCTTCGATAACAGGTTGTTTTATTGTTTCAGGATAATTCACGTTTGTAGCGGTTGTGTTTGTACTTTCTTTTTTACAAGCTATAAATAAGGAGCTTATTAATAAAGTAATTATTATTTTTTTCATTGTAAGTAGATTAAGCAGTATTCTCAAAATTAGATTAAAATATGGTTGAAGACTATATTTTAAGACCATTTTAACATAAAAATGCACTTATGTAATGAAATATAAAATTTCCGTCTAACTTTATGGAAAAATATACAATAAACATGACAGAATTATTATCAAAAGATACCTTCATAGATAAAGTTTTTAATTATGAAGAAAATAAAGAATGGAATTTTAAAGGTGATATACCTGCTATTATCGATTTTTATGCAGATTGGTGTGGGCCTTGTAAAATGTTAGCACCAGTTTTGGAAGAACTAGGGAAAGAGTATCAAGACAAGGTTATTATTTACAAAATAGATACAGAGAAAGAAAGAGAGTTATCAGCTATGTTTGGAATAAAAAGTATACCATCTATGCTCTTTTGTCCAATAGGAGAAGATCCTCAAATGGCGCATGGCGCATTACCAAAAAAGCAGATTGAACAAATAATTACAGATGTTTTAAAAGTGTCAAAGTAAGATTTTCGTTAAAAAATGGTTATATAATTACATAAAGTACAAAAATATAGTACCATATATACAAAAAAACAATCCATTTATACAAAATGTAAATTTTTAATTGGTAAATCTATTTATATTTGTCGCGTACTTTTATGTATTCAACATTTACACAATCATAAATCGTAATATTGGGGATTATTCGAATTATGGAATCAAAAAAACGACGTTACTCAGACGTCGTTTTTTATTTTAATATATACAACTTCTTTCATGCTTTTTCTTAGAATAAGAAACCCAGTAAAATCAACTAGCGAGCGTTTTTTTAATATTTAAACTACTGTTTTTCAGTAATTTAATTGTTTGTTTAAAATGTTAAATTTTTGAGTTTTTATGTTTTTTGTTAAAAACTTCAAGGACTTTGTGGAAAAGTATAACTTTATTTTTGAGTTAAATTTTCCAATCTTTGTAGTCCCCCTCAAAGAACTTAAAAAAACAATAATTTAAAACAATAAAATGGCTACTATAGAACCTATTTTACAAGAAAACAAGGACAGATTTGTCATTTTTCCTATTCAGCATAATGATTTATGGGAATGGTACAAAAAACAACAAGCTTGTTTTTGGACAGCTGAAGAGATTGATTTACATTCTGATTTAAATGATTGGAACACTAAATTGACAGATGATGAGCGCTATTTTATCAAACATATCTTAGCTTTTTTTGCAGCATCTGATGGTATTGTGAATGAAAACCTAGCAGAAAACTTTGTTAACGAAGTACAGTATAGTGAAGCAAAATTCTTTTACGGTTTTCAAATTATGATGGAGAATATTCATTCTGAGACATATTCTTTATTAATTGATACATATATAAAAGACGAAGAGGAAAAAAGTAAACTATTCAAAGCTATTGATGTTTTTCCTGCCATTAAAAAGAAAGCAGAGTGGGCTTTAAAATGGATTGATTCTGATTCTTTTGCAGAGCGATTAATAGCATTTGCAGCAGTTGAAGGAATCTTTTTTTCAGGATCTTTTTGCTCTATTTTTTGGTTAAAGAAAAGAGGTTTATTACCAGGACTAACATTTTCCAATGAGTTAATATCAAGAGATGAAGGTATGCATTGTGATTTTGCAGTACACTTACACAATAATCACCTAATAAATAAAGTTTCTAAAGAAAGGATAAAAGAGATTATTATTTCTGCGCTGAATATTGAGCGTGAATTTATTACAGAATCTTTGCCTGTTAGTTTAATAGGAATGAATTCTAAGTTAATGACTCAATATTTAGAGTTTGTAACAGATAGGTTATTATTAGAATTTGATTGTGAAAAAGAATATAATGCAACAAATCCTTTTGACTTCATGGAAATGATTTCATTAGAAGGAAAAACAAATTTCTTTGAAAAAAGAGTATCAGAATATCAGAAAGCAGGCGTTAAATCTGGGGGGACTGGCGCTATTAGCTTTGATGCAGATTTTTAATATTTAAGCTTAAATAAATTACTAAAAACAATTCAAATCTTAGGAAATTTTCTTCCTAGGGCTTAACCTATATAAAACCAAAATCACCATATGTATGTAGTAAAAAGAGACGGTAGAAAAGAGCCTGTAATGTTTGACAAAATTACAGAGAGAGTAAAAAAGATGTGTTACGGATTAAATAAAATTGTTGATCCGGTTAAGGTAGCCATGCGTGTAATTGAAGGATTATATGATGGTGTTACAACTTCTGAGTTGGATAATTTAGCTGCTGAAGTAGCAGCAACTATGACTACAGCTCATCCTGATTACGCTAAACTTGCAGCAAGAATCGCCGTTTCAAATTTACATAAGAATACAAAGAAGTCATTTTCCGATACAATGACTGATTTGTATAATTACGTAAACCCGCGTACCGAGAAAAAAGCACCATTGTTAGCGGATGACGTATATAAAATTATCATTGAAAACGCAGATAAATTAGACTCTACAATCATATATAGTAGAGATTTTAATTACGATTATTTTGGTTTTAAAACATTAGAACGCTCTTATTTATTAAAACTTAATGGAGAAATCGTTGAGCGTCCGCAACAAATGTTAATGCGTGTTTCTATAGGTATACATAAAGAAGATATAGACGAAGCTATAGCTACATACGAGTTAATGAGTAAAAAATATTTTACTCATGCAACACCAACATTATTTAATGCTGGAACTCCAAAACCACAAATGTCATCTTGTTTTTTATTGCAAATGCAAGACGATAGTATAGATGGTATTTATGATACACTAAAACAAACAGCAAAAATTTCACAGTCTGCTGGAGGTATAGGTTTATCTATTCATAATATAAGAGCAACAGGAAGTTATATTGCTGGAACAAACGGAACTTCAAACGGTATTGTGCCAATGCTACGTGTATTTAACGATACAGCACGTTATGTAGACCAAGGAGGCGGAAAGCGTAAAGGTTCTTTTGCAATGTATTTAGAGCCATGGCATGCAGATATCTATGATTTTTTAGATTTAAAGAAGAATCATGGTAAAGAAGAAATGCGAGCACGTGATTTATTCTATGCAATGTGGATTTCTGATTTATTTATGAAAAGAGTGCAAGAAGATGCCGAATGGACGTTAATGTGTCCACATGAATGCCCGCATTTATATGATACTCACGGAGATGAATTCGAACGTTTATATACAAGTTATGAAGCTGCTGGAAAAGGTAGAAAAACAATAAAAGCAAGAGATTTATGGGAGAAAATCCTAGAATCTCAAATAGAAACGGGAACGCCTTACATGCTTTATAAAGATGCAGCTAACCGTAAATCAAACCAAAAAAATCTTGGTACAATCCGTTCGTCGAATTTATGTACTGAAATAATGGAGTATACTGCTGAAGATGAAGTTGCAGTATGTAACTTAGCGTCTATTGCAATACCAATGTTTGTTGCAGAAGATGAAAACGGGAATAAATTCTTTGATCATGATAGATTATTTGAAGTAACTAAAAAAGTAATAAGAAACTTAGATACAGTTATCGATCGTAATTATTATCCTATTAAAGAAGCAGAAAATTCAAATACGCGTCACCGTCCTGTTGGATTGGGTATTCAAGGTTTAGCTGATGCATTTATTATGCTACGTTTGCCTTTTACAAGTGAAGAAGCAAAAAAATTAAATCAAGAGATTTTTGAAACACTATATTTTGCAGCCGTAACTTCTTCTATGGAAATGGCAAAAGCTAAAGAACCATATTCTACGTTTAAAGGGTCTCCAATGTCTGAGGGGGAATTCCAGTACAACATGTGGGGAATTAAAGATGAAGAGTTAAGCGGAAGATGGGATTGGAAAGTGTTAAGAAGCGAAGTAATAGAGCATGGTGTTCGTAATTCGTTATTAGTTGCGCCAATGCCTACAGCATCTACTTCCCAAATATTAGGGAACAATGAAGCCTTCGAGCCATATACTTCTAATATTTATACACGTAGAGTATTATCGGGTGAGTTTATTGTTGTAAATAAACACCTGTTAGAAGATTTAGTAGATCTTGGTTTATGGAATAATGATATGAAAGAAGAGATCATGCGTGCAAATGGATCTATTCAGCATATTGAAGGAATTCCTCAAGATCTTAAAGAATTATATAAAACAGTTTGGGAGATGAGTATGAAAGATATTATTGATATGGCTCGCCATAGAGGATATTTTATCGATCAATCTCAATCATTAAATTTATTTATGAAAGATCCTGATTTTGCTAAGTTGACATCGATGCATTTTTATGCTTGGAAGAGTGGCTTAAAAACAGGGATGTACTATTTACGTACAAAGTCGGCAGTAAATGCAACACAATTTACATTATCTAAAGAGAAGACTGAAGACAAACCGATGGATCCTGAAGAATTTAAAGCTATGGTAGAAGCTTCTAAAGATGCAGGTCCAGAAGATTGTTTAATGTGTGGATCTTAAAATGTAGTATTAAGAGTAAGGTTATATATATAAAGAGAAGCTTTTAGCTTCTCTTTTTTGTTATATGTAGTATATAATTAAAAATATGTGTTTTCTAAGGTGTTTTAAAAATACATTACTACTTAAATAAGTAGCGCATAACTAGGATAAAAATACCAACCACTGTTGCCAGTGAAGAGGTTATTAAGGAGATAAGAACGGTGTCGTTTAAGCTAAAAGGAATAACTTTGGAAAATCCAGCAGCAATTATAATTAATAAAATAAAAGCGGTAAAAGCAGAAAGAAAAATGAAAGTTCTAAAGGCATACTTTTTTCTTTCATATCTATCCTGAACCCTATCGTAAACCTCTTGTTCAGTTAGTAGTGAAGCAACCTCAGTATCTATTTCTTTAGTGTCTACAGAAGAATTTTCTGCTTCCTCAAGTAAATTGTCTAACTTTGAATTAAGCACTCTTTAAGTGTTTCTCTAGGTTTATAACAAACTTATCATAATACCTTTTAATAAGGTCATTTTTAATTACCTTATTTTCACCAGGCGCATAACATAGACTCCAAGGAGTACCCGTTTTATGAGTTAAGTCAACTAAATCGTTAACAGGAATATCTCTATATAGTTGCCACGTAAGTTTTACAATTTTTTGATCTTCTTCATCAATCAAATTAGGTTCAGAAGAAGTTTGCCAGTTTTTGTCTAATGTTACCGATTTGGAAGTAATTGGATTAGATTTAAAATGTTTGAATTCATGATAAATACTAGGAACTACAGGACCGTATTTCCAAGCTTCTATATTATCATTTTTAAAGATAGGCCTATCTAAAAGAGAAAGCGATAATCCCTGAGCTATATACATTAATTTAACTAATTTCATGTTAGTTAAACCAATGTTAGTTTGCTCAGAAAGTTTTATAAATTCGTTTGCAACTGATTCTGTAGTACCCATATATATACGCTGTTTCTGTAAAGTTAAATACAATTTTTTACTTTTTCAATAAATTTGATGCAAATTTAACTTTTTTTAAGCTAGGAGTCAAATAGTTAAAGATTTTTGCTAAAGTATTTGCTATTTATCTGTAGAATATTAGTAATCAGATAGAAAAGATTAAATATTTTTGTTGAAATTATAGTAAAAATGAATTGGGAGCAATTACTTTCTTTAAAAAGATTTGGAGATACAAAAAAACGATTGAGGGCAGCACAGGACGAAACTCGTTTGGGTTTCGAAGTTGATTTTGACAGAATTATATTTTCATCTGCATTTAGAAGTCTACAAGATAAAACGCAAGTAATTCCGTTATCAAAAACAGATTTTGTTCATACACGACTAACACATAGTTTAGAAGTGTCAGTTGTAGGTAGAACATTAGGTAGAAGAGTAGGTAAAGAATTATTGGAACGACATCCAAATCTTAGCGCATTAGGTTATACATTTAATGATTTTGGAGCTATTGTAGCTGCCGCATCTTTAATGCACGATATCGGGAACCCGCCTTTTGGGCATTCAGGAGAAAAGGCAATTGGTGAATATTTTAAAACAGGAAGCGGATTTCAGTATAAAAGTCAACTAACCGATAAAGAATACCAAGATTTAATTGATTTTGAAGGAAATGCTAATGGATTCAAAATAGCTACGGAGAGTAAAGAAGGAAGACCTGGAGGTTTACGCTTATCCTATGCAACATTAGGAGCCTTTATGAAATACCCAAAAGAAAGCTTACCAAAAAAGCCTACAAGTCATATCGTAGATAAGAAGTATGGATATTTTCAGTCTGAAAAAGATGCATTTTTAGATGTCGTTAACGACTTAGGTTTATTGAAAAAAGATGAACAAGGAACATCTTTCTATCGTCACCCTTTAGCATATTTAGTTGAGGCAGCAGATGATATCTGTTACACAATTATAGATTTCGAAGATGGTATTAATTTAGGTTTAATAGATGAAGAATATGCTTTAGAGTATATGATTAAACTGGTAAAGAATACGATTGATAAACAGAAATATCATTCATTACAACATAAGAAAGATCGTGTAAGTTATTTAAGAGCGTTGGCCATAAATGTTTTAATTAACGAGGCAGTAACTATATTTTTAGAGAATGAAGAAGCCATTTTAAACGGTTTATTTAAAAATGCTTTATTAGATAAATGCGTTTACGAGGCTCAAATGAATGATATCATTAAGATTAGTATCGATAAAATTTATCAAAGTAAAGAGGTGGTAGAAAAAGAAGTGGCAGGATATAAAATAATTGCAGACTTGCTTCATGTTTTTGTAAATGCCTTGAATAATAAGTATGAAGGTAAAGAATCTAATTACGATAAATTAGTCCTAAGATTACTTCCAGAAGAATACCAACAAGAGAAGGATAATTTATACGATAGAATAATGCAAATATGCACGTATGTTGCCAGAATATCAGATGGGTATGCGATACGATTACAAAAAAAATTAACAGGAAACATTATAGATTAAGAAATCTATTAACTAATTTCGTAAGCTATTTATAATTTACATCTAAAATGAATAAAAAACTACTAATCTATTGTGCATTTATTGTTGCAATACTAGGGGCATTTTTGTTAATACCTTCTCAAGGTCAGAGTAAAGTGGAAGAGTTAAGACAAAAACATGCAGAGTTTTTGAAAAACCACCCTTATCAAGAAACTGCTGAATTACCTAAAACAGAAAGGAAAAATCTAGGTTTACCGCCTAATGCTTATTTCGAACAGAAATATTTAAGTGAAATTAATCCTGCTACAGGAAGAGTGCACAAGGAGAATGTATATAAAGTTCAAGAAGATTTATATGCACTAAGACAAGGAAGTAGAGTTCCAGGAGATGGAACAGATAACCCTTGGATAGAGAGAGGACCAGATAATGTAGGAGGTAGAACGAGAGCTATTATTTTCGATCCAAATGACGCTACACAAGAAACGGTTTTTGCTGGAGGAGCTAGTGGTGGTTTATGGAAAAACACAAATATTTCTAATGCTAATTCAAAATGGGAGAGAGTGAATATGCCAGAAAACTTTTCGATCTCTTCAATTACTGTAGATCCTAATAATTCTCAAATTTTTTATGTAGGTACAGGAGAGTCTTACGGTGGTGGAGCAGCATCTATAACAGGTAATGGTTTGTGGAAATCTGTTGATGGAGGAGATAGTTGGACTAAGGTTTTTGGAGGTAGAACAGGTGAATCTGTTTTTCAAACGAACTCCACAGTTACCGTAAATAGCCCATCTTCAATTGTGGGAAATTATATTTCCATAAGAGCTACTGCTTTTGGAGGAGATTTGATGACTGATATTACAGGAGATTTAGTGTTAGTAAATGATGGTACAGACACAATAGACGATGCATGTGAAACAATTACTAATGCGAGTGATTTAGCTGGTAAAATTGCTGTAATCAGAAGAGGTGGATGTAATTTTGATGATAAAGTATTAAAAGCTCAAAATGCAGGAGCCATTGCAGTTGTCATGGTAAATAACACTTCTGGTAATCCTATACCAATGGGAGGAGACGATACGACAATTACTATACCTGCGGTCATGGTTAAAGATGTTGATGGTAATTTAATGATTAATGAAATGGCAAGCACGACAGTTAATGTTACTTTGTCTGAAAGTGATAGTGTTGTTGCTGGAACTTTAGTTCCAGGAACACAACACGTAAATGATGTTCTAGTTAGAAACAATGCTGGAATATCAGAAGTTTATGTAGCTGCTGCAGATGCTTTTTACAGCAGTTCTACACCAGGTGCAATTGTTGGAGGTGATAGTTATGGTGTTTATAAGTCAACTGATGGTGTAACTTTTTCTAAATTGAATCTACCCAAAACAACTTCAGGAAACGATTTCGAACCTAATAATATAGAATTAGCATCGGATAACTCAATATATATTTCTACAAATCAAAGCGCAACTTTTGGAGATGGTGGAGGAACTATTTTAAGGTCTACAGATGGAACTACCTTTACTGTTGCTAATACAATTGCAAGAGGACTGAGAACAGAAATCACATTATCATCTTTAAATGCAAGTGTTGGTTATGTCTTGGTTCAAATGGGAGATGACGACAATAATAATCAAACTCCAATTCCAGATCCTGTTAAAATATTTAAGACTACAGATGGATTTACAACATTAATTGAGCAGACATTACCAAATGATTCAGATACAGGAATTCCCGCAGAAGATTTTACGAGGGGGCAAGCTTTTTATGATCTGCTAATTAAGATAGATCCCAATAATGACGATATTGTTTATGCAGGGGGAATAGATTTATTTAGAACTACAGATTCTTCTACAGGATGGAATCAGTTATCTAAATGGGATCCTGGCGTAAATGGATCTTTTCAGGTTGTTCATGCCGATCAACATGGCATAGCTTATGCTCCAGGATCTTCTACAAGAATGGTGTTTTCAAATGACGGAGGGGTTTATTTTTCTGATGATGCTGGAACCAATATTCAATCTAGAAACAATAATTATAATACATTACAGTTCTACAGCATTGGTGTAGCGCCAACTACGGCTTTCTCAGGAGAAGAATATTTCATAGCAGGAGCACAAGATAATGGTACACAACAGATAGCAAGTGCTTCTCCAGGTATCAATAGTTCTACTAGAGTTCAAGGCGGTGATGGAGCTTATAGTTTTTTTGATACTGACGGTACTGATCAATATAGAATTTCAAACTTTGTGTTTAATCAGAATATTCAGTTTTTTAATTTTGCTAATAATCAATCAAGAACAATTAATTCAGAAACATCCTCTAATGGTGACTTTATCAATCAGGAAGAGTTAGATTCGAATTTAGATATTTTGTATTCTAATTATTCAAGTGGTACAGATTATATTGTAAGAAGATATTCAAGTTATAAAACTGGGTTTTTACAAAAAATTAACTTAACTAATGCATTATTAGATCAAGAGCCTTCAGCTTTAAAAATCTCACCGTACACAACGACTAGTTCTAAGTTATACCTAGGCTTAAAAAACAGTAAGTTACTTAGAGTAGAAAATGCAAATTCAAACGCATCTACATGGACAGAAATTACAGGTTCTGAGTTCGTTGGTTCAGTTTCTGATATAGAATTCGGTGCTAATGAAAGTGAAATTTTTGTAACAATGCATAACTACGGAGTAGTTAGTGTTTGGTACACGAATGATGCGGGTACAACATGGGTTAACAAAGAAGGAAACCTTCCAGATATTCCTGTAAAGGCAATATTACAGAATCCGCTAAATAGAGAAGAAGTTATTCTTGGAACAGACCTAGGAGTATGGAAGACAGATAATTTCAGTAGTGCTTCTCCTACTTGGTCACAATCATATAATGGAATGAGTACTGTTCCTGTTTTAGATTTAGATCTAAGAGACGATAATGCGGTATTTGCAGCTACTTATGGTAGAGGTGTATTTTCTGGTCAATTTACAGCTGAAACAGCATCAGTTGATGAAGTAGCTAAAGGAAATGAAGTTTTTACAGTATACCCTACAATATCAAATGGAGAATTTACACTGTTTGCTAAAAGTGAAGTTGGTTCTGCTAAGATGGAAATATTTAATATCTCAGGAAGTAAAGTCTACAATCAGGATTTAGACTTTTCAAGAAATGAAAATCAAATAATCTCTACAAATTTAAGTAGTGGAGTATATTTAGTTAACTTAATAGGATCTAACAATAAACAAGCTTCTAGAAAGATAATTATAAAATAATTAATGCTGTTTCAATACAGTTGTAATAATAAAAGCCCTTAATATTAAGGGCTTTTATTATTTTTTTTCTGCGAAATCAACCAAACCATCATACCAATGCTGGCCGAATTTTCTAATTAAAGCTTCTTTAACAAACTTATAAACCGGCACTTGTAATTCCTTTCCTAAAGAGCAGGCATCATCACAGATTTCCCATTTATGATAGTTTACTGCAGCAAATTCACTGTAATCTTTAACACGCACAGGATATAAATGACAAGAAATAGGTTTTTTCCAGTCAACCAAACCTTTGTTATAAGCCTCTTCTATAGCACAAAGTGCAGTACCTTTAGCGTCAAAAATAACATAAGCACATTCAGCGTCGTTTATTAAAGGGGTTTCAAGTTCTCCAAAATCACTTGTAACCCACTTTCCTTGGTCTTCTATTGCTTTTATACCTTCTTGTCTTAAAAAAGGTTTAACTTTTGAGTAGATTTCATCTAAAATTAATGTTTCGTCTTTTTCTAGCGGTGCTCCAGCTTCCCCTTCTATACAGCAAGCACCTTTACATGCAGACAAGTTACACACAAATTCTTTTTCGATGATATCCTCTGAAACGATTGTTTTTCCTAATTGAAACATGATGCAAAAATAAAGTTATTTTTACTACATTTAGTCGAATTAAATGTACTTTTGAGTATAGATTGATAAATTTAAAATTTTAAAGAGAATAGTAATGAACTTCGATTTTAATGAAACTTTTACAGCTTTTATGGTGCTATTTGCAGTAATAGATATTATTGGAAACATACCTATCATTATTGATTTACGTAAAAAAGTAGGACATATTCAGTCAGAAAAAGCGTCAATTATTGCTGGTTTTATAATGATTTTATTTTTATTCATAGGTCAGCGGTTACTTGGTTTAATAGGAATTGACGTAAACTCATTTGCAGTAGCGGGTTCATTTATTTTGTTTTTCATAGCTTTAGAAATGATTTTAGGGATCACTCTGTATAAGGAAGATGAAGAAGAAACGTTAAGCGCTACAGTATTTCCATTAGCGTTTCCATTAATTGCTGGTCCAGGTAGTTTAACTACATTATTATCGTTACGTGCAGAATTCAGTATAGAAAATATTATTATTGCTGTATTAATGAATGTATTGGTGATATACATAGTATTAAAAACATCTTCAAGAATAGAAAGACTTATAGGAAAAAATGGAATAGCAATTATTAGAAAAATATTTGGAGTAATCCTATTAGCGATTTCTGTTAAACTATTTGCTGCTAATATTAAAATGTTATTGGCATAATGATATATGATGTACTTATAATAGGTGGGGGAGTTGCAGGTTTGCAATGTGCTTTACTTTTAGGGTCTGCAAAAGATAAACCGTTTGCTAAGGACAAAAAGATAGGTATCATAACGCACCAGAGGGCCTCTCACCTACAGAATGCATTATTTAATAATGTATTGGGTTTAAAACCAAAAACTTTAGGAAAAGATATTCTAATTGGAGGAAAACAGCAATTGGCAGATTTATATCCCCATATTTCTCAAATTGAAGGACAAAAAGTAACAGCAGTTATAGATAATGAAGATGATCAAGTATATAGTATTATTACTAACAAAGAGGAGTATTATTCTAAAATAATTGTAATAGCTTTAAATTACGCAAAGCCTTTTGAGATTGCAGGACTAGAGCAGTATGTTGAAAAGCACAGTAGGGCAAATCCAATGAAAGACAGAATTCAGCTACGTAATTTTAATCATTTGATTAAAGAAGGTTTATACGTATGTGGTACTATTGCTGGTTGGAGAAGTCAATTTGCTATCGCAGCTGGCAGTGGAGCTTCTGTAGGAACAGATATCTTAACCCTATGGAATGATAATATTTCTACTAAAATTCATGATAAAATATAAAAAAAGAGAAGCCATAATAGCTTCTCTCTTTTAAGGCTTTATTTTTTAAATTGTAGTTTTTCAGACCTTCCTTTTTTGAAGATTTTGTTACTAGCATGTTTTCCCTTTCTGATTTCTTTTTGTTCTTCAAAAGGTAAGTGTATAATTTCTTGACATTCAGTAGAACACGTGTTTTCCATCTGTTCACCACATTCTTCACACTGTATAAATAATAAATGACAACCCTCGTTAGCACAATTTATATGAGTATCGCATGGTTTACCACATTGGTGACAATTTGAAACTACATCGTCTGTAATTCGTTCTGCTCTACGATGGTCAAAAACAAAATTCTTTCCTATAAACTTATTTTCTATGCCTTCAGATTTTACTTGTCTTGTGTATTCGATAATACCACCCTCTAACTGAAAAACATTTTTAAACCCTTTATGTTTGTAATAAGCAGAGGCTTTTTCACAACGAATTCCACCAGTACAATACATAAGCAAATTTTTATCCTCCTTATGTTCTTTTAAATCTTCTTCAATGATATCAAGAGAATCTCTAAAAGTATCAACATCAGGAGTAACAGCTCCTTTAAAATGACCTATTTCACTTTCATAATGATTACGCATATCTACGCAAATAGTGTTAGGGTTTTCAAGCATTTTATTGAATTCAACTGCAGATAAATGCACCCCTTTATTGGTAACATCAAATGTCTCATCATTCAACCCATCTGCTACGATTTTATTTCTAACTTTCACTTTAAGTTTTAAAAACGACTTGTTGTCTTGCTCAACCGCAACGTTCAGGCGTATATCTTTCAAAAAAGAAATACTATCTAACTGCTGCTTTAGAGCTAAAAAGTTTTCTCCTGGAACAGAAATCTGGGCATTTATACCTTCGTAAGAAACATAAGTCCTTCCCAGAACGTCAAGTTTATTCCATTCGAGAAATAGTTTATCTCTAAAGAGTTGTGGATTATCTATCTTAAAATACTGATAGAATGAAATAGTCATACGGTCTTTACCCGCTTCATCAATTAATTTAGCGCGTTCATTTGCGCTTAACTTGTTGTACAGTTGCATGCTATACCTTTTTAAGTTAAAGATTTATTTTAATATTGTAAGATTGCAAATGTAATCAATTTAAGTTTTTAGTAAAGAGAAATACAATTTGTTTGAAATTTAACATTTAATGTTTTTTTTATAATAAAGACAAATGATTATAGTATTTTTTTACCAACTTTGTTAAAAACCAATGGTAATCATTATAATTTAATTATGAAAGTAGCAGTAGTAGGAGCAACAGGTATGGTAGGAACCGTAATGTTAAACGTTCTCCAAGAGCGTAATTTCCCCGTAAGCGAATTAATTTTAGTAGCCTCAGAACGTTCTGCAGGTAAGGAGATTATGTTTAAAGATAAAACATATACAGTAGTTAATTTACAGGATGCTGTTAAAATGAGGCCAGATATAGCTTTGTTTTCAGCTGGAGGTAGTACATCTCTTGAATGGGCACCGAAGTTTGCAGAAGTTGGTACTACTGTAATTGACAATTCTTCAGCATGGAGAATGAATCCAGATAATAAGTTAATTGTACCAGAAATTAATGCATCTCAATTAACTGAAGAAGATAAGATAATAGCAAACCCAAATTGTTCAACCATACAAATGGTGGTAGCTTTAGCACCGCTTCATGAAAAATATGGCATAAAGAGATTGGTGATTTCCACGTATCAGTCTATCACTGGAACTGGAGTAAAAGCTGTTCGTCAATTAGAAAATGAGTTTGATAAAAAAGAAGGAGACATGGCGTATCCGTATCAAATACATAAAAATGCATTACCGCATTGTGATGTATTTGAAGAAGGAGGTTATACCAAAGAGGAGCTAAAATTAGTTAGAGAAACACATAAAATATTAAATGATCCTAGTATAGGAATTACTGCTACAGCGGTAAGAATTCCGGTAGTAGGAGGTCATTCTGAAGCAGTGAATATCGAATTTGAAAATCATTTTGAAGTTTCAGATGTTAGAGGTCTTTTAGAAGAGTCTCCAGGTATAACAGTTCAAGATGATATTGATAATAATATTTATCCAATGCCTTTTTATGCTAAAGGGAAAGATGATGTATTTGTTGGAAGAATTAGAAGAGACTTATCACAAGCTAACTCTTTGAATTTATGGATAGTTTCAGATAATCTAAGAAAAGGAGCAGCAACAAATGCTGTACAAATTGCAGAACATCTTGTGGCCCATAATTTAGTAAAGAATGATGTTTTAGTATAAAATTGATATAAAGAAACGTATTATATGAAAATCCTGCTTTGTAAAAAGCAGGATTTTTTATTTTTGAGTATGAATAAATCTCAGATTATAAAAAATACGATATCTTTTGTTAAAGAAAGTCTAGAAGGAGCCGAAGGGGGACATGATTTCTTTCACACTGAAAGAGTGTACAGAAATGCTATGGCTATAGCTGAAAAAGAAGTAGAAGCCAATAAGTTCGTAGTTTCTTTAGGAGCTTTACTTCACGATATAGCAGATAGCAAATTTCATAATGGAGACGAATTTATCGGTCCTAATAAGGCTGCTTCTTTTCTAGAAAAAGAAGAGGTGAATATTGAAGTAATTGAACATGTTCAGAATATCATAAAAAATATTTCCTTTAAAGGAGGTAACTTCAACCAAGAGTTTAAATCATTGGAATTAGATGTCATTCAGGATGCAGATAGATTAGACGCTATTGGAGCAATAGGTATTGCTAGGTGTTTCAATTATGGAGGATTTAAAAATAGAGTGATTTATGATCCAGAAATAAAACCGAATTTACGAATGAGTAAAGAAGAATACAAATCTTCTTTAGCACCTACTATAAATCATTTTTATGAGAAGTTATTGTTGTTAAAAGACAAGATGAATACGAAAACTGGTAGGGAAATAGCAGAGCAAAGACATGTTTTTATGGAAACTTATTTACATCAGTTTTATAATGAATGGAATGCAGTTTTTTAACTAAATAAATATAAAGTATTACTTAAAAGTATACATATGTTAATTAATTGTAAATTTAATGTTTCTTTTTTTGATTTTTACATAAAATATATTTATGTTTACATTGTAGTCTAAACACTACGTCTCTTAATTTAATAATCCCCAGTAATTAAAAACGCTCAATCATAAGATTGAGCGTTTTTATTTTCTACACTAAAAGTTTAGAATCAAGTCTTAAGCTTCAAATGGAGTAACAGAAACATATGATCTGTTATCTCTTTTCTTCTGAAACTGTACAACTCCATCAACTTTAGCATGTAAAGTATGATCTTTACCCATGTAAACATTTTCACCAGGGTAATGTTGAGTTCCTCTTTGACGAACAAGAATATTTCCTGCTAAAGCAGCTTGTCCACCGAAAATTTTTACTCCTAAACGTTTCGATTCCGATTCACGACCGTTTTTCGAACTACCGACACCTTTCTTATGAGCCATTTGTATTGAGTTTTTTTATAGGTTAAACTTTACGGATTTATTTTGCAACGCCTCCGTCTAACTTATCTTGCCATTCTTTTAATTCATCCCACTTACCTTCAGCAGCTAATTCAGCTTGCTTTGGCCAAGTATCTGTTACATGATTACCACGAACATTAGCAATGATTTCTGAAATTTTAGCTGGTTCTGACTTCGCTAATTCAGCAAATGTTGCAATACCTGCATCAGCTAAAGTTTCAGCAATTTTAGGTCCAATTCCTTCAATCTTCTTTAAATCGTCTCCTTTTTTTGAAGTTGATTTCTTTGGAGCAGCTTTTTTAGCTTCTGCCTTTTTTGCAGGCTCCGCTTTTTTAGTTGCTTTTGTACCAGAAGTAGCAATGCTTTCGATTTGAATTTCACTCAAATACTGGCGGTGACCATTTTTCTTTTTGTAACCTTTTCTTCTTTTCTTCTTGAAAACGATTACTTTGTCACCTTTTAAATGACCTAAAATCTTTGCAGTTACTCCTGCACCTTCTATAGCTGGGGCGCCAACAGTTACATTACCTTTATCTTCGATAAGCATTACCTTGTCGAAAGTTACTGAAGAACCTTCAGACTCTGGTAAACGGTGAACGTAAACTTTTTGGTCTTTTGCTACTTTAAACTGCTGCCCTGCTATCTCTACGATTGCGTACATACTAATTTGTTTTGCGTTTATACTTAATTAATTACACATTTTTTAATAAAAATGCGGGTGCAAATATACATTTTTTTAAACTAAAAACAATCTATTTGCCACAAAATCAACTTGTTTATTTGTTTTTAAAAATATTTTAGAGATTATTTATCATTTAAAATGAAAAATTATTCGCTTTACTGTGGTATTTTTATGGTGACGTAACAAATTGGCTGTAATTGCGTCATACATTTAAATCCATTTGAATCAATTAAAAAATAAATTCAAACTAATGAAAAAAACCATATTAACTCTAGCTACCGTTGCCGCTGTTTTTACAGCAAAAGCACAAAAAGTAGTGTTTGAAGAGTACGATTTAAAAAACGGTATGCACGTAATTTTGCACAAAGATAATTCTGCTCCAGTTGTTGTTACTTCTGTAATGTATCATGTGGGAGCAAAGGATGAACAACCTGATAGAACAGGAATGGCTCATTTTTTCGAGCACTTGCTTTTTGAGGGAACAAAAAATATCAAGAAGGGAGATTGGTTTAAAATAGTATCATCTAACGGAGGTAGAAATAATGCAAATACAACAGATGACAGAACCTATTATTATGAAATTTTTCCATCGAATAATTTAGAATTAGGATTGTGGATGGAATCGGAGCGTTTGTTGCAACCAGTAATAAAACAAGAAGGAGTAGACACTCAAAATGAAGTTGTAAAAGAAGAGAAAAGGCTTCGTGTAGATAATCAACCTTATTCTCGCTTCTTAGAAAATGTTAAAAAAAATATTTTTAAGAAGCATCCTTATAAAGGAACTACAATAGGAAAAATGAAGCATTTGGATGATGCTACTTTAGCAGAATTTCAAGCATTTAATAAAAAGTTTTATGTTCCTAATAACGCCACTTTAGTTGTAGCGGGAGATATTGATGTTAAGCAAGCAAAACAATGGATTAAGGAATATTTTGAGAGAATTCCTAAAGGGAAAGAAGTTGTAAGGCAATTTCCAAAAGAAGATCCGATTACTAAACAAATTAATGCTAAAGCTTACGATCCTAACATACAGATTCCAGCAATAATGCAAGCTTACAGAACACCGTCAATGAAAACCAGAGATTCTAGAATTTTAGACATGGTTTCTTCATACTTAAGTAGTGGTAAAAGCTCTGTTTTATATAAGAAGTTAGTAGATACAAAAAAGATGGCGTTGCAAGCAGGTGCAATAAATCTAAGTCAAGAAGATTATGGAACTTACATTGTTTATGCATTACCACTTGGTAAAGTTTCACTAGAAGATTTAACTAAAGAGATCGATGAAGAAATTGTAAAGCTTCAAACTAATTTAATCTCAGAGAAAGATTATCAAAAGTTACAAAATAAGTTTGAGAATAATTTTGTAAACTCAAACTCTAGTGTTGAGGGTGTGGCAAACTCTTTGGCTCGTTATAATGTTTTATTTGGAGATACGAACTTAGTTAATACAGAAATTGATATTTACAGATCAATTACAAGAGAAGAAATAAGAGAAGTAGCTAAGAAATATTTAAACCCTAATCAAAGAGTAGTGTTAGAATATTTACCAGAGAAAAAGAAATAATTTCAACACAAAAGACAAGAAAACATCATGAAAACAAAAATAATAGCGTTAGTAGCAATTTTAGCAATGTCTTTTGCTGTAAATGCTCAGAGAGATCTAAATAAACAACCTACACCAGGTCCGGCGCCTAAGATAAAATTAGGTAAGGCAGAGAAATTTAAGCTACCAAACGGCTTACAAGTAATTATGGTAGAGAATCATAAGTTACCTCGTGCGTCTGCCAATTTAACTATCGATAATAAACCAGTATTTGAAGGAGATAAAGCTGGAGTTTCTGGCTTAATGGGTGGTTTATTAGGAAATGGAACTACAAAAATATCTAAAGATGATTTTAATGAAAAGGTAGATTACCTTGGAGCTAATGTTAACTTTTCTAGCGGAGGAGCGTTTGCTTCTTCTTTAAAAAGATACTTTCCTGAAGTATTAGGTTTAATGGCAGATGGTGTTCAAAATGCTGTTTTTACGAAAGAAGAATTCGATAAGCAAGTAAAAAGAACAGTTGAAGGGTTAAAGAATAACGAGAAAGATGTAAAAACAATAGCACGAAGAGTGGAAGATCGTCTTACATATGGTAAAAACCATCCTTTTGGAGAATTTACAACACCCGAATCTGTAAAGAATACGTCATTACAAGACGTTAAGAGTCATTATAATACTTATTACAGACCAAATAATGCTTATTTAGTTATTGTTGGTGATATTAACCCTAAGGAAACAAAAAAGTTAGTAACTAAATTATTTAGTGGTTGGAAAAAAGGAGCTATTCCTTCATATACACTTCCCAAAGCAACGAATCCAGAAACAACAGAAATTAACTTTATTAATATGCCTAATGCAGTACAATCAGAAGTTTCGGTTGTAAATAATATTGATTTGACTTTAGGGGACAAAGATTATTACGCTGTATTATTAGCTAACAATATTTTAGGTGGTGGAGGAACTGCACGCTTATTTATGAATTTACGTGAAGATAAAGGATATACATATGGGTCGTATTCTAGTGTAAGACAAAATAAATATGCTGGTAGATTTAAGGCAGGAGCAAGTGTTCGTAATATGGTAACAGACAGCTCAATGGTTGAGATAGTTAAGGAGATCAATAAGATTCGTTACCAAAAAGTAAGTTCTGAAGAGTTAAAAAATTCAAAAGCTGAATACGTGGGTAATTTTGTAATGGATGTTCAAAAACCAAGAACAGTAGCAAGATTCGCTTTAAACATTGCACGTTACAATTTACCAGATGATTTTTATGAGAAATATTTAGAAAATATTAATGCAGTTACATTGGATGATGTTCAAAATGCAGCAATTAAATATTTTAAAGGAGATAAAGCAAGAATTTTTATTACAGGAAAAGGAATAGAAGTATTAAAAAATCTTGAAAAAACTTCAGATTATTCGATTAAGTATTATGACAAAAAAGGTAACCCTACAACTAAACCAGCAATGAGTTTACCTATACCAGCAGGTATGTCTGCTTCAACTGTTGTTGATAAGTATTTTGAAGCTATTGGAGGGAAATCAAAAGTAGCATCTGTAAAATCAGTAATGATGGTTTCTAGTGCAAAAGTTCAAGGTATGGATATCACATTAACGTTAAAGTCTGCAACACCAAACAAATCATCAGCAGTAGTTACAGGAATGGGACAAACATTTAGCAAGCAGCTTTTCGATGGATCTAAAGGTTATGTTGAGCAGCGTGGGCAAAGAAAAGATTTAGCAGGTAAAGATCTTGAAGAAGCAAAAGCCAAGAAAGCACCTTTTGCAGACGAAGCTTACAGGTTAGGCAAATTAGATAGAATAGAACCTATCGAAGGAAGTAACGCATATGTTATAAAGTATAGCGATACAGAGATTTTCTATGATGCAAAGTCTGGATTGAAAGTTAAAACAGTAAAAACAACAAAAGGACCTCAAGGAGAAGTTAAAATACCAACGGTCTTTTCAGATTATAGAGAGGTTAATGGAATTAAATTTCCTTATAAAATGGTTCAAAAGATGGGACCAATGAGTTTAAATTTTGAAATAAAAGAAATCAAAATTAACGAAGGAGTTTCGAGTGCTGATTTTCAGTAAGCTAAACTTCTAAAAGTTTAAAAAGAGTCAAAATAGAACTATTTTGGCTCTTTTTTATTTTTTTCGATTAACCAAATACACTCCTATTAAAATAATAAGCCCTGCAAATAACTGAATACTACTTAATTTTTCACCATCAATAATTCCCCACACTACAGCAACTATAGGAATTAGATAAGTTACAGAAGTAGAAAAAATAGGAGAAGAAATTTGAATTAATTTATTAAACATCACTTTAGCTATTCCAGTACCAATAATAGCGAGAATAGTAATGTAGAATAGAGAGTTCGTTGTAGTTGTATTGATTTGAAAATTAGCAAAAAAACTAGTGAAAGCTAAAATTACCAATGCAGGTACAAGTATGATAATAAAATTACCAGTGGTAATTGCTAATGGACTTAGTTCTTGTAAGTGTTTTTTAATAATATTAACATTAAAAGCATAACCTACCGAAGATAATATTGGGAGTAAAGCAAACCAATAATTCTGATTCGGATTTAAATGAGCCCCTTTTAAAATTAAAATAATTGTTCCTGTTAAGCCTATTAGTATTCCAAAAAGTTGTTGCTTTTTAAAAGTTATACCGAAGACTAAAAAACCAAAAATTAAAGTATTGAAAGGAGTTAAGGAATTTAGGATAGAGGCAATTGAACTGTCAATACCCGAGATTGCATAAGCAAAAAAGAAGGAAGGGAATAAAGTGCCTAATAGTGCACTGTAGAGGACATACTTCCACTGTTCTCTTTTTATTTTTTTCAAACTATTAAAACCAATTATACTAAGAAACAATCCGGTTATTATAATTCGAAGCGCTCCAACTTGTATTGGAGATAAACCAATCAATGCCTTTTTCATTAAAATAAAAGAGCTTCCCCAAATTAGAGAAAGCAAAATTAAATACATCCACTTTTGTTGGAAGTTGTTCATCGAGCTTATATTTAAGACTACAAAAATCGTTCATTTTAATCATTTAAGAATCTTTTTTGATAAATTTGTACCATAACTCAATAGATGGTAATTATGAAGATAAAAAAAATAGTATTTGCTTTATGCTTAGTAAGTTTTGCTTTTTTAAGCTGTAAAACTGAAGTAAATAAAGATGCGACTAAAGTAGAAAATGAAACTAAAATAGCAAAAGCTGAAATGGTTTCTTTGAACTTATCTGGAATGTCTTGTGAAATGGGATGTGCTAAAGTAATAGAGTCTAAATTAGCAAAGAAAGAAGGTGTTTTAAATGCTCAGGTTATTTTTGCTGATAGTATAGCTACAGTAAAATACGACGCTAATAAAGTGAATAAAGCAGACCTAATTTCTTTTGTAGAAAGTATTGGTGATGGAGCTACCTATAAAGTTTCGGAAACAGCAAAAAAAGCGTGTGAGGCAGATTGTAAAAAGGAGTGTGATTCTGCTGGTGAGACTAAAAAACAAGCATGCGTTACAGATTGCGAAAAGAAGTGTTGTGACGAAGAAAAGGCATAATTTAAACTTATTATAAAGAAAAGCTCTCTGATATCAGGGAGCTTTTTTTATGCCTTTTAATGTATCTTTGCTTAAGTTTTCTACAATACAAAAAGATGTCAAAAATCAATTCGTTTTTAGACTATTTAAAGTCAATATTTCCTAAAATAGTAAAGATTACACTAATATCAGTATATCTGATTTTTTTAGCAGGAGCTGTGGTTAGAATGACTGGTTCTGGCATGGGATGTCCAGATTGGCCAAAATGTTTTGGCTATTTAATTCCTCCAACATCAGAAGAACATATTACATGGAAGCCTAACAAGAGCTTTGAAAAAGGGATGATTATTGTTAAGAATGAGGTTTTATATGTTGCTGAAAAAGATATTGTTACTTCTGGAGAGTTTAACATAAACAACTGGGAGAAGTACACTAAACACGATTATGCAAAGTTCAATACATATCATACGTGGACAGAATATATAAATCGCTTGGCATCTGTACTGTCGGGATTTGTTTTTATTTTCTTAGTCTTAGGGTCTTTAAAGTTTTGGAAGCAAAACAAGAAGATACCGATACTAGCGATTATAGCGCTGTTTTTAATGGGGTTTGAAGCCTGGTTAGGTAAAACTGTTGTCGATACGAATTTGAAACCCACAATAATCACGATCCATATGGTTGTTGGACTGTTAATTATAGCGTTGTTATTAATACTTTTATTTACGGTTACAGAAAAACAAAAAACATACAAATACCATACTCTCTTTAGTAAGTTATTGGTTATATCAGTTGTGTTTTCGTTAATTCAAATTGCTATGGGTACTCAAGTAAGACAATTTATTGATGAACAGGTTAAAGCATATGGCTTTGAAAACAAACAGTATAGTTTGATGAACCCGAGTTTTAAATTCTATTTTCACCGTTCGTTTACTATAGCAATAGTTTTGGTAAACTTTGGGATGTTTTATTTGAATCAAATAAAAGATTTGGGTTATGGATTGGTAAATTGGATTGTGTTTTTAATTTTCTTAGAAACGATAACAGGAATTTTAATGTATTATGCAGAGTTTCCTGTAGGAACTCAGGCGATACATTTATTGGCAGGAGCTATTTTATTTGGTTTACAATTCTATCTTTGGTTACAAAGTAGAAGGTTGAAGGTTGTTGATTAAAATTTCCTTGATGATTGCACTGACTTTTTTACTCTGAGTGGCTATAGTATAATTTGCATGTACATCTACTTTAGCCGTTAACAGTAAGTTTTCTTGTTTATCAAATACTTTTAAATTTAGGTAATGCTGTGTTTTTCTTAGATGAACATTACGATATGTTTTCCAGCTTTTAGGAACTTTAGCAAATGAAGTTGTTATTATGCATTGAAAATCATAATCTTCTCGTTTTTCGTTGTTGCTAGGAAGTTTGTAAACATTGTTTTTAAAGATTTCAGAAAGTATGAAATCATATTTTACCCCAATTTTAATGGTAGTTTTGCGAAACCTCTTTTTAAGTTGTTTGTCTAGTTTTTTATAGTAATTAGTTAAATGGCCGTCATCTATAAATTGAAATAGAATAGAAGTAGGAATACTATAGTTTTTAGCTTTTTTTAATTCAATAAGTCTTACACCTTTATCAAACTTAATTTTTTCTTGAGAGTAAACAATTGAAATATTAAGGATAAGAAGTAAGAGCAAAAAGTTTTTCATAGTGTTTAAAAAGCTATTGTTTTTCTATCCATTCTAAAGTTTCCATAATCCTAACCATATCTTTTTTAATATAATTTACAGCAGGAAGTATACTATCGTAGTTTGGTCTCGTGTAAAAAAATAAAGAAGCTTTTAAGAAGTGTTTGCTACTATCTGTTGCGTGAAATTGTATTTGAGAAGCTGCATCACCTTGTATTTCACACATTTTACCATATACTTTATGTTCAGAATTTACATAGTCACCACTCCAAGAGATATTATCAGCTTTTACAGCATGTTCAAATACTAGCTTTTCAGCTTCGATAAGTAATTCTTTTAGATTATTATTAACAGGTCTATATGTAATATCTACAGATGCTTTTAATTTTGGATAGGTAATCTTAAGCCAATTTTTCGGCAATTTTTTCAAAGTTGTATTCGAAGGAATTTCGAAAGTATAAGGTGTGTTAGTTGTGATTTTCTCATATGTCTTTTCAGGATAATTTAAATTTAAATATCCTTTAGGTTTAGGAAGTGTTTCTTCACCACAACTCACTAAGCACAGCACAATTATTAAAAACCAATATGTTTTATACATTTTGAGTAACCTTTATTTGTTTTATTCGCCTTCTATCTAGGGCTTCAATAGTAAACGTGTAATTTTCAAAATTTATTTTCTCTCCTCTTCTAGGGAATTTGCCAGATATCTCTAAAATAAATCCAGCCAAGGTTTCGCTTTCTCCTTTCTCATCTTCAAAAACATCTTCATCTTCATCTAAGACCCTACATAAATCTTTGATGGAAACTTTTCCTTCGAATATAAAATTATTGTCATTTATTTTAGAATATGACAAATCATCGTCATCAAATTCATCATTAATATCACCTACAATTTCTTCAATAACATCTTCTAACGTAACAATACCACTTGTGCCACCGTATTCGTCAACAACAATAGCTAAATGGTTTTTTTTCTCTTGAAATTCTTTAAGTAAATCATCAAGTTTTTTATTTTCAGGAACAAAGAAAGGATCTCTTAACAACTGCAACCATTCAAAATCTTTTTTATTCAAATGAGCCAATAGATCTTTCGCATATAAAACACCAACAATATTGTCAATATTTTCATGATAAACAGGGTTTCGAGAATAACCATTGTCTAATATTGTTTTTAACACCATGTCGTATGAATCTTTATCAGAAATAGCACAAACATCAGTTCTAGGTTTCATTATTTGAACAGTTTCAGTATTTCCAAAAGTAACAATCCCTTCAAGTATTTTTTGTTCATCTTTAGTTGTAGCATCATCTGAAGTTAGTTCTAAAGCTTGAGATAGTTTTTCAACCGAAAAATTATTGTTTTTATTACCAAGTTTACCTTCTATTTTATTTGTAATACCAGTTAAAGGAATGCTTAACGGTGTTAATAATACATTTAAAATATGTATGGGCTTAGCCATAAAATTTGAAAATTGTAGTGATTTTCTACTTGCATAAACTTTTGGTAATACTTCACCAAATAATAGGATTAGAAAAGTTACCAGACCTACTTGGATGATTACCTTAACAACTTTTGTTGAAATATAAATAAACCACCAATCAACCGAAAAATTAATGCCTCCAAACATAAATTCGTCCAAGGAAGCAAATATTAAAACGATTAGAATATTAATGAAATTGTTGGTTATGAGTATTGTAGCTAGTAATTTCTTTGGGTTTTGTAATAACGTTACAACTGTGTTTTCTTCTTTAGTTTTAACCGTAAGTTCATCGAGTTCTGTTTGAGAAAGAGAAAAGAAAGCTATTTCGGTACCAGAAATTAAAGCGGAGCATATAAGTAAAATAAACAGCGCTATTAAACTGATTACAGTTAAAAATGTTGAGTCCGCTATTGTTGATATTAAAAGATGGGGTTCAGGATCCAATTTTTAAGGTTTAGTTACACTAGAATGGTAAATCATCATCTTCTTCTTTCGAAACAACAGGTTTATTAGGCTGTTGAGGTGAAGGTTGTTGATTAACTTCTGCTTGAGAGTTTAGTTCTTTTTTAGTTGATAGAAAAGTCATTTCTTGAACATGTATTTCGGTAGTATAACGCTTTTGACCTTCAACTTCATACTGTCTGTTTTTTATGCGACCTTCAAGATATACTTTATCTCCTTTAGTCAAGTATTTTTCACAAATCTCGGCTAACTTGTTGCGCACAACAACATTATGCCAATCAGTATTAGTTACTTTTTCACCAGTTTGGCGGTTAGTAAATGTTTCATTGGTAGCTAAAGGAAAACGACCTATAGCGTTTCCACCTTCGAAATAATGCATTTTAATTTCATCGCCTAAATGGCCAATTAAAATAACCTTGTTAATAGTTCCTGACATAGCTTAATTGTTGTGTAATTTCAAATATACAAAATTAGTTTTTTCTGCTCAGATAATCCTGTATAAAATTGCTAATCAAAACAGGAACAGGAAGTTCTTTAGCTTTTTCCCAAGTAATAGCGTCATTATCATTGGTGTTGGTTTTAACAACCCAAAACTTAGTGAATAAATGTTGGTGCGATAGTTTGTGTATAATATCGGTTGTGTTGTGTAGAGAAATAGTAGTTTCAGATGGGCAAATTTCATTGAATTGATCGTTCAAAACCAGCTCTTTTTCGTCAATACTGTGCATTGTTTCTATAAGAGGAAATTCATGTAAATTTTGCCAGATACCTTTTTGGGTCCGCTCCTGCATTATAATCTTGTTATTTTTTGAAATGATAACAATATAATTAAAGAAGCGTTTTTTAACTTTTATCTTTTTTTCCTTAACAGGAAGTTCTGATATTAATTTTTTCTCTAAAGCAACACAACTATCTTGTAAAGGACATTCATTACACAAGGGATTCTTAGGCTTACAATGTAATGCGCCAAATTCCATAATTGCTTGATTGTAAATCCCAGGTTGCTCTATATCAATAAGTGTTTGTGCTAATTCTTTGAATTCCTTGATTCCTTTAGTAGAATTAATAGGTGTAGCTATGCCAAAATAACGAGAGAGTACTCTGTAAACATTGCCATCAACCACAGCATTAGGTTGATTAAAACAGATTGACGCTATTGCAGAAGCGGTATAATCACCTACACCTTTCAACTTTAATAAGTCTTTATAATTATCAGGAAATTGGCCTTCTAACTCGTTAGCGATAATTTTAGCAGTGTAATGCAAATTCCTCGCTCTTGAATAATATCCTAAGCCTTGCCACAGTTTCAATACTTTGCTTTCTTCTGAGTTTGCCAAGTCGAAAACAGTAGGAAATGCTTCAGTAAATTTCAGAAAATAAGGCAAACCTTGTGCTACTCGTGTTTGTTGAAGCATAATTTCACTTAACCAAACGTGGTATGGATTTTGATTTTTTCTCCATGGCAAATCTCTGCTTTTCCTTAAATACCAGTTAGTCAATATTTTATGAAATTCCATTTATTTAAATTAGGGAAGCGAAAATAAGCTATTTAAATTATATTTTTTTAAGTACATTTATTTTAGGAATTGATTAATTATCATATATTTGCACGCTCGTAAAAATAAAATTCACACATAAAATATATATATATAATGACAAAAGCAGATATCGTATCAAAGATTTCAGATAAAACAGGAATAGAGAAAGCAGATGTTTTAGCAACAGTGGAAGCTTTCATGTCTGAGGTTAAGGATTCTTTAGAGAGTGGAGATAATGTATATTTAAGAGGTTTTGGAAGCTTCATTATAAAAACCAGAGCTGAGAAAACTGGTAGAAACATTTCTAAGAATACTACAATAAAGATTCCAGCTCATAACATTCCAGCATTTAAGCCTGCAAAGACTTTTACAGAAGGTGTAAAGTCAAAGGTAGCGGTAAAATAAAATATTAACATAACTCTTTTACAGAGTTTCTAAAAACATTTAATTATGCCAAGTGGTAAAAAAAGAAAGAGAGCTAAGATCTCTACGCACAAAAGAA
>JAHDDQ010000078.1 GCA_020629275.1 Tenacibaculum sp.
TTTGATTAATTTCTAAACATTCAGAAATTAGAATCCCCAACTGTGTTTTTTTTGAATGTTTAACTACAACGCTTTGTAATATTTTAGGAACTATATTAATCCATTTTAAAATCATCTTTTCGAAAGCAATCTGTTCATTATTTCTTAATGAACCAATATTCTTTGCATCATAATATCTATCGATTTCTTTACAAATATTACTTTCTGTATATCGTCTGCTTTGCTCTGAAATGGTTTTATTGTAAAGTTCGTTTACTTTTTTGAAAGTTGTTATAAAACGCACATCTCTACTTTGAATAGGGATGTTTGTACTTTTTAATTCCTCTAGTATTTCTAAACTAGAAACACTATTCATCTTACGTATTTTATCAAGGCTATAGTGTAAGAATGCATCATCACTATAGGAAGTCATTTTAATATTTCTAAGAAAAGTAATTGCAATTTCCCATACTTTATCCTTAGAAAATTTTAAATTACTTGCTTTAGAAAACGCTTCTAAAAATGAAATTTGAAGTTGTAATTTCTGGTGATACCGAGGTGCAATTGTTGAGAGAATAGTAATTCTAGAAACCATTTTTAAGTCAGGAACAATATGCTTCCAAGTAGTTTCTTTACTATCTATTGAAAAAAACACTTTTTTGAATCTTTCTGGTTCTACCTTGGATAACTGAAGAATTAATTCATTAAATTGATCTTTTTGCAAACTGTTACTTCTCTCTGAAGGCGTCTTAAAAAGATAAATCAATTCTTCCCAAAAGTGCTCTTTCTGCTTTTCTGTAACAGCTTCTTGATATGTAATCTCTCGTAACTCTTTCGTTAATAATTGCACTATTGATATAAACCCTTTTTGAACATGTGTATATGCTTTTACCCTTAAGAGTGCTTCTTCAATTAATTCTAACAATACTTCATATGTAAGGTTAAAATGATTTGCCATTTGTTGCATTGTAGCTCTTACAAATGTTATTGTATTAAAAATGGTTCCTCGATCTGTAAAAAGGTAATCTAAAATCCACAACCATACATTCTTTTTTAAATCATTAGTACTTGTTTGTACAATAGTTTCTTTCTCTTGAACCTTTATCAATTCTTCATGAAAATCTATAATTTTCTTATAATTATTAGGCGCTATGCCTTCTATTATTTTTTTAATTATCGTTTCCTTAAACTGCCAAGCAATACGTTTTCTAACATTACTATCGTCACCAATATTAATAATCATGTTAATTACCTCCTGTTTACTTGTATATAGCTGATTGGTTATAATTTCATCTATACTTCCATATTTAGAATGATAACTCCATGGTAACATTCCTTGCAATAAGAAGTCTCGTATCAAGTGAACTTGTGAGCTGTTTTCTGAAATAATCTGTACCGCTAAATCTCCTGTTTTAGGATATAAAATATTATCTCTTAATTGTTTTTTTAGTGTTTCTTTTACTATTATTGGAAGTTGACTAAGAAGATCTTCATACATTAAAACACCTAAATCAATTTCTAGTTTTTTAATTTTTATTGTCTGACCTTCAGGACACAGTTCATCAAAAACAGTATTAACTACTCGCTGTAAATGATGTGTACTCCAATGACTAATTTTCATTTGAAATTCTCCAGCAAGCGATTTAGAATCGAAAACAGTATCCCAATTGCATTTAGTAACCATATGATTTCCTTGATTATTCATTGGCTACATTAAATTTTAGTTTCTCTAATACAGCGAATAAATTACCAGCACTTTCCTTGAGTAAAGTCCCTTGTATTTTCTCTACTTTTTGATGCAATACTAAATCAGTATACCATCTTGGCTTTACTAAACTCTTGGGATTATAAGATAAATCGTCTCCCCACGCTTCTTGTACACGTTGCAAATCAATATTTAAAGCGTTAAACCAAGCCACATATATTGGTATTAATGTTTCTAAAGTTTCCTTGTTTATGTAAAGGCTTGCTGCCGAAAGATGTAACGGAAGTTCACTTTCTATAAAATAATTTACTCTTTGCTTAAAGTCGATCGTATTTATCCCCGTAACAAAGTCTGGAAAAATGAAAAGTAATTCACAGTTAAAAATTGGATTCGATATATAAGTTGAAGTATTTCCCCAAGATATTTTTACCGTCCAAGAATACTCAGTTTCCACACAAAAAAAAGTTTCAGCTGGTATTTCATAGGAAGTTTTTTTAAAACTAAAGCCTTGTTTTACTTCATTAATTACCTGTTTTTTAGACTGATTCAAAAACACTAAATATTTGCTATACGACATCTGTTTAGTGTATAGTGATGAACAACCTGACTCATCAACTCTAATATAAATTTCAAATATTGCTGATTGTAGTAGTATTCCTAATTCTATACATATAACGCCTTTTCTCTGGTTAATCATCCATAAAGCTAATGCAGCAGCATCTTTTTCTTTGTAAGTGTTTATTATATAGTTATTGTAATGTCGTTTAATTGCCAAGAGCAAACTCAACTTTAATTCTAAGGTCGAATAGTTAATCAAATCTCGATCGATTACTTTCTCTTGTTCTTCCAAAGCTCTACTATCTAAAATAAAATCTTTACTATTTCCTTGAGATGTTTGTTCTAAAAAGTGCTCTGTTACTTCTGGTATATTTGCATTCAATTTATTAGCGCTGAGATAATCGTATCCCTTTGTTCTATTATACGATAATATGGAGAGATTTTGTAGATACAGACTTTTAATAATCACTTTATCCTTTAGTATATTTCCTGAATAAACATTGGTGTAAATAATAATATCTATAGTCTCAGGTGAAACTCCGTGACGTGCTAACAAATGATTAAGAATCGTATTTCGCCTAGTTAAATTAACCGTCTCATTTTCCATAACATTCATTAAACCATGACTATATGAATTGTATGGATCTCCTTTAAATTCTTGAGCTCCCCTCTTCTTCATTTCACTTTCAGATTCGGTAGTATATCCAAAATCAAAAGCAGCATTGTTTTTCAATAAAGGAAGAAGATTAGGAACAGCATCGTATAGTGACTTATAGAAATAGGTTGGCGAAAAATATTGATAAGGAGCAGGATATTTTGAATGCTCTTTCTCTGTTCTATTTTTTGTTTGATAAAACTCATTCCTATCTTCTGGGGTTCCAGTTACAGCGTTTTTAAACGAAAAGAGCGTTCCAACATTTGCTAATTGCGAAAATTGATTTGTTAACACCTGATCAAACAATGTTAAATATCCTTTTAACTGTCTTGATTCTGCAACTTTATAGGCTGGCGTTTTATCATTAGTCGCATTTAAACCTACAGCATATAACTCTGGTATGGTATTTTGTATGGAATAATAATTAGCTATATCTCTATAGTTTCCTGAAGGAATTTCAGGTGCCATTTCTACAGTTGTTACAGCTTGAATATTGGTGTTTACTTCTTTTAAATTAGAAAATTCCGTTACTAATGCCGAATGCAAGGTATTCGTTATATTTTTTCCTTGTGATGAAATTTCAAATTGTTCTAACTGATTTTTTGTAGCTGCTAAGAAATTGAAAGCTATAATCTGATTTTCTTCGCAAGTTGCGATATCAGTATTTATTCCATCTTTCTTAAAGCTAATGTTAGTTACAGCTGCGACACCAGTTACAGATTGAATTATTTTTGTTATTTCAAACGTATGAATACTATCTTTTTTAGCTTGAATACTTTCCGTTGTAATCCATCCTTTTTTCAATTTTGGTCCATTAAAAATAGTATTGGTTGGTATTCCTTCTTTCTCTAATGCATCATAACCTACTTGTCTTATTTCAGGAAAAACATAATTATTAACCTTCTGGTTGATAGCTGCAGTAACAATATTCACATCATAACCTTGTGTTATCGTTAACTCACCTATGACTTTATAGTTTATAACTTTTAATTCGCCAGGCACGGCAAACGCTTCTCCTACATTTCTAGAGGAGTTTAAAGCATAATAAGCATCTAAAAATGGATTGTTAGTTATTCTTGGATTTTCAAAGTTTGAATCTATCTGTAAAAACACTGTATATAATCCTGATATACATTTTCCTGTTGCTATGTTTTGCTTTACAATTGCATTTTTTATTCCTGAAACACTATCAATTGTGTATTTGGTGTAATCAGCAATAGTAATAGGAGACGTTGTTAAAATTTCTTGTGGAAGAAAAAACTGATTTTTTACTGTCAATTCCCCCTTAGCATTAGTTAATACATCTTCAATAGGGAAATCGGTACAATACCCTAATTCTGTAAAAGCATAACATAATTCTTCTAAAATAGTAACTCCTGGGTCACTAGGATTTAAGTTTGACCATTCTGTGCTACTATGCTTTTGTATATATGCAAGTCCCTGAGCTTTTAGTAACTTAAAATTAAGTTCTAAAGGTAATTGCTCATCTACTATGTGGCTTAATGGCATCATAAATGGTAATTTATTTCTGTATTTGCTGTTAAATTATTTAACGAAGGCACTAGTAAATCTGATCTTCTTTTTGCTGAAAGTGATTGCTCCCCTTCTAATGAATAATAAATCTCTCCTGTTCTACTATTTCTTTCACCTAAAGACAGTGTAATTGTATTAACTGAAACTACTTCTTCGAATGTTTTGATAAATGTTGCTATCTGTGCTGTACTTATTGTGTCTCCTATTGTTCGCTGTTCTTGATCGCTTACTATCCATGGAGCTAAAAAAATATTGATCCCATTATTAATTTTGTTAGCCGTATCTACTTTGTCATAAGAATTTCTTATAGTGATATCTGCTTTTATTTTGATATAGTTTATTCCAAAGCTTAATACTTTAACTTTGGTAAAAGGTGAAACTTTATCTGTTATGTACTTTTGAATAGAAAGCTGTTCACATTTATTTATTAATGGTATAAAAGCATTCGCTTTTGTAACATCAGATATACTTTTAACAGCGTAAATCTTCGTAGTTTTATAAAGTTTGTCATACAAAGACTTAGAATAAAATATCTCAGGAAATTTTAATTGTATCGTATTAAAATAATCTTGAGGATTAATCAACCTATCTTTAGTATGAAGTCTAGTACTTATTCGCTGGTTTTTCTGTGCTTTAGTTTCGGGTGCTTTACCACCAAAAGAAGAAAATGGCTGTACTATATTAGTTATTTCAGGAATAGGCAAATGTGTACTTGTTATTGTACTTGCTTTGATTTCAGGAGTAAGATTCTTTTCTTTTTTTGACGCTATGATTCTTTGTACAGAGAATCCGTTTGTTTTATAAAATATAGTTTGTGGAATATTATCCAATATTGAATCATTTACAGATGTATCCTCTTTAAGCGTATCAACACCAATCGATATCCAACTATTTACTCCAGAAAATAATGTATTCTTGGTTGTTATATTACTTGGAATATTTAAAGTAATAATCCCCGAACATGTAAAATTATTTGTTGTATCTGAAATTACTGTTAAACGCTCCCATCCATTTGCTGTTAAACAATTATATCTAAAAGTTTTAGCTGAGCTTGATATCGTTGTGTTAGCTTCTGTAAGCTCAAAATACAGGTTTAACTTACTAGATACCGTTATATTCTCTAACGCTAATAATAACTCACCTTGAGCAGTAAATCTTGGAAAGATTGGTAAATTATGAGCTCCATCTATTGTAGTTCCTAATGATAATTGTGATGTCGTTATTCCTTTATCAGCATCATAAATCTGATAATTTTCAAAAGGTGTATAATAAAAACACTCAATAGGGTAATTGTTTTCCCCACTAAAATCGTAGGTTACGGAAGCGCTATAATCACTAGTTAGAGAACTAATTATTGGTGTAAAGGGTGGATTTGGCGGACTTATCAACGGTCCTTCTATTTTATCTGCAATCAACTTTCCGTTAAATAAAGCAATTGCTGCAACTACTTTTGGATATAGATCTAAGCCAAAACCATATTTTTGAGGTCCAGTCAATTGCATTTTGATAAATCCACTTGTGCTTGTCTCTGTAAACTGAAAGATTTCGTTTTGTAAGTATGGATTAACTTCGGTTAAAGAACATTTTTCTGAATCTGAACATAGAAAATTAAATACTCTTGATGAAGATATTAAGGTGTTTTTAGTTTTAAAAAGTACTTGTGAAGATTCTTTCTTTTCTGAATTGTTTGTACCGAAACTACTCCAAATACCATTAGTTAAAGATTCAAAACCTATCTTAAAAGCAGTATCAGAAAAATAAGCATATACGTAGTCTTCTTCATTCTCATTGCTTGTAAAGATATTTGTAATAGGAGCTATCAATTTTTCTATAAATGACTTTTTATCATCTATAAGGTCATTTAGTAACTCTTCTTGGGTAGCTAGTATTTCTTTCAACACTCCATTCTCTACATCGGAAATATCTTGAAATATTTCATCTCTAGATGTACTTATCATTTTATAGTCCCCCAGTGAATTTACTGCTTTATTTTGTATCTCAGTAATATTATTAAGCAAGGTATTTTGTGCTTCTATAATATTTGATAATGTTGTGTTTCCTGTTTTTATTGTTTTTTTCAGGTAGGCTTGATTTTCTTCGATTACAGCTTTTAAATAGAGCTGATTTTTTTCTATCTCAATCTTCCCTTCATTTAATAAAACTATACCTTCTTGGATTAGAGTTTCTATTTTTTTTATAGATGCTATTAAAGACGTCTCTGATATATCTCCTTTACTGAGTAACGTTTGATAAGCGGTTATAAAATCCTGTACATTCTCTAAGTATGATGTATCTTCTTTAAAACCACTTATTTTTGATAGTTCTTCTATTTGTACAGTTAAATAATCCAGTGATATTTGTAATAATCCGATCAATAATTTCTCCAGCTGTAGTGTTATCTTGATTTTTAATTGACTCTTTAACAATACCTTATCTTCATTTAAAAGATTTGATAATGATTTTTTTACTAACCCGAGTAATAACTTTTCAAACTCCTTGTCTGTGTATGTTGTATGAAGATTCTTAAACAAATATTTATTTTCTTCAATGAAATTTGTCAGTGAAATTTGAATCAGCGCTATCAATAACTTCTCAAACTCTTCTTTCTTAACCATTTCATTCAATACCTGAAATAAATACCAATATTCTTTGAATACGTTTGCTAATGAAGTTTCTATTAATGTTATTAAAAGCTTCGTTAATTTTTTATCTTCTTCTACCTTTTTTAGATCTGAAATTAAGAGTTTACTTTCCTTAATGAGTTTTTGAAAATAAATCTGTAATAATGCTATAGTTATATTCTTCACTAAATTAAGCGTATCTTCTTCTTTAAGAACTGCTATTAAATACCCCGATATTTTATGTATTGTGTTAAGAGAAGCACTTATATCTTCTATTAAAATAAAGGGATTTATGTTGGTTATTAATTTTTGAAATAGAAGACTTTCACTATTAAAAATTTCAGCAAATAAGTTTGTCTCTTCACTTAATATTTGTGTTAATTTTTTTTGATTCTCATAGATTTCTTCTTGGTTTTCTGAATATTTATTATTCAGGTAATTATTATATTCTTTGTAATAAATACTAAAGTCAAAATCTTTAGGAAAACTTTTCCAGTTTATAGTTAATTTTAACTGATCTGTAGGCTTGCTAAAAACCTCTGCACTACCAATAATAAAGTTCTGGCCAATATTAGGTGTTGGACCAAAAGGTTGAAAAGGTTTTTTTGTTGTTAAAGCTCCAAAATCATTATATAAACTAACATTTTGTAATGCTGTAACTTCATTTTTAATTACTAATTGACAAATTTTTAATGGGTTTTCTAAATTTTTATATTTTGAAAACAACATTTTAAAAACTGGCCAAGTACTTGTATAACCATCTGGATTTTTCTTAAATATTTCGATGCTAGGATCTGTTGTTTCAAGTGTTATTTTTAATTGTATTTTTTGAGTTCCTGGATAACTTATTTTAACTTTTTTATCATACGCAACTTCAAACCAATCCTTTGATGTACTTAGGTAAAAAGTGGTATCGTTTTCAAAAATACTTTTATCTATACTATCCAGATTCTTAGTAAAAGTGATCAATATTGTTAAAATTCGCTTTCCAGCTTTTGTTAAATATAGCATTGGTGATGAAAAAGACATACCCATGGCTACTGCGCTTCCTTCTGGATTAATTTGAGATCCGAATGTTTTCCATTTTTGTATGTGCCCTTCTTTATTTTTAGAAAGTGAACCAGCTAATGGAATTTGATTGAGGTATAGTAATGACTTGCTATCAGAACACACTTTTTTATTTAATGTGTATCCTTCTTTTATTGATGCTGTATTTAAAAAAACGTCCTTTGTTGTTTCAAATAAAACAGGAGATTTGTCGACAGTAACACCAGCATTAAAAAGTGTTCCTTTCGGTAACGTATATGTTTTTGTTTTCTTTACTAAACTACAACTGATAAAAACTGAGTCTGCTTTCTCAGGTAGCTGGCTTTGCTTTAAAATATCATTGTAATAAAAAGAGAGATGTTTATCAGATAATTTATTTACCTGCTGCTTATAAATTTGAAGTAAATTTGTGAAAGTCCTCAGTAAAATTGTGTCTGGAAAATTTCCTTTAATCTTATTTAAATTTTTCAGCTCTACCGAAGCATAGGAAATACAGGTATTAAAAAAAGAAAAAATTTGCTTTCCTGCACTGTACAAAGCTGTAATTAAATCTTGTTGAGTTATGGAAGTGATATCAAAATAGGATTCTTTACTTTCTTCATTAGTTGATAAAGGTAAGTTTAGAATCGTCCAATATGGCATTTTACCTTTACTTGCTTTCCATATTTTCTCATCATAATTTTCGTACAAGAAAATAGCTACAGGTTGTATTCCTGGTATATTTTTTGAATGTAAATTAAGAGCCTCCCTAAATTTTAAAACAGCCCATAATAAAGCACTATAAGTTTCCTTTACATGATCTAAAACATACGTTTTTAAATTATATACTACATCAGTACGTAACATATAATATGTCCATTGCTCAATTAATTGAAAGATGGCTATGATTTGATCAAAAAGTTGATTGCATGAATTTGTTATAAAATCTTGTACCTGTGTATCAGATACAACTTCCTCTAATTGTGTGCAAGTAGTTATAAATAAACTATATACTTTTTTAAAAGAAGTTTTCGCTATAGTAGCTACAAGAAATATTGGGTCTTTCAGTAAAAAAGGTTGCCAATCTCCTTGTTTTAAATTCTTTTTATTATAAAAATTAAGTAATGATGCAAATTCTACCAAGTTACATAAATGATCCTCTTCCGTTCTACCATCGATTAAATGCGGACTGGGTACCAGAGCATGCTCTAGTGATTTCAATATGCTATTTTGATTTATAACTGTCATCTACTCTTTTAAATTTGTTCCTTCTTTTAAATAAAAAGGATACACGTAATTGTGCCTCGTATTTGTTTGATTATACTCATAGTTAATCGTAATTTCTACTAAGCCTGTCGTCATATCTGCAAATACTACAAGAACCTCTAATACTTTTATTCTAGGCTCATTATCTAGTAATGCTATTCGTACAGCTTCCCTTATTTCACCTTTTACTGTTGCTGTCATTTCTCTAAAAAAGAACTGCTGTAATCCAGATCCCATTTGTGGAGCAAAAGAGCGTTCACCAAAAGTTGTTTTCATAATAATATCAATCATCT
Organism: Tenacibaculum sp.; assembly: GCA_020629275.1. Lineage (GTDB taxonomy): Bacteria > Bacteroidota > Bacteroidia > Flavobacteriales > Flavobacteriaceae > Polaribacter. The sequence goes on from JAHDDQ010000078.1 coordinate 9,637, forward strand.
GATTGATATTATCTTCATATTTGGTAACATTTAGACGATTATTCGCTTCAGAAAATGTTACTGGAAATGCCCAACCAGAACCTAAAAATTCCTTTTCTCTTATCGACTGATTATCCACCTATCATCACATTAAATGCACCTAAGACTATCGATCCTCCGTGTGCTGTTGAATCCCCTACTCTTGCTGCTGGCATTCCGCCAATCATAACCGTTGATGATCCTTTTACTATGGAATCTGGCGGCCCTACACATACTAACATGTCTCCTACTCGTGCAGCAGGAAGTTTCGCTATTAGAACGGTTGGATCTCCTGGACCAATTATTGGACCTCCAACGTGAGGAATTGGAGATGGTACTGCTGGAGTTTGCATTGGACATTCATGAAAATCTGTTAATCTTGCTGCTGGTGGCATAGTTGTTTTTTTAATTAATCATTACCATTGCTCCTTTTATCGTGGTTTGTGCACCACCTTCTAATGCTGCTGTAGCTGAGCCTTTGGCAGATAACTGTGTATCTGCATTAATCTTTACATTCATTCCTTTAATATTTACATCTCCGGGTGAAGCTTCAATACTTACTCCTTGATTTCCTTTTAATGTTAAATTTTGAGAAGCTTCAATGGATATATCTTTATCACTTGTTATTTTTATTCCACTTTGCCCCATTACAATAGAGTTTCCGTTTTGATCTTTAATACTTATTTCTTTCTCCTTGTCGTTAAAAATGGCTGTATTCTTATTTGGAGTTTGAATTGTAAATACTTTATTCTCATCGTCAAATTCAATATAAACACCTGTTTTAGACACTATGGCCTTTTTAGTGTTTTTTTCATCTGGATCTAAACCCGTGTAAGGTTTGTTTTTAGTTGAACTATACAAACTCCCAAGAATTATTGGATATCTAGGATCTTCGTTTAAGAAACCTACAACAACTTCATCTCCAACTTCTGGTAAAAAAAAAGCACCTGCGCCTGATGTGGAATAAAAATTAGCTAATCGAGCCCACAAACCTTCTCCGTTTGAGTCAAATAAAGGGAGATCTACCAAAATTCTGTATTGATTATCTGGATCTTCATACATTTTTTTAACGGTTCCGTTGAACAATCCTTGAACTCCTGGTAATAGTCCGGACGCAGGTGGAGACATTACGTCTGGTTCTTCTGTAAACCAAATTGGAGATAAACCAACAGTAACTTCTGTAGTCCAGTTTCCATTAGCAATATTGTGCGTTACTTTAGAAACAAAATGATCTCCATTAAAACGATCGCCCAAACCTGAAAGTGTGATATATTTTCCTGAGGTTACGATATCACTACCTTGAAATTTCACCTCTCCTCGTATTTTTGAATATGCACTCTTTACCAATGCTGCTTTTGACCAATTTGTTAGGTCTGATGCTTGTAAAGGTGCTGTTGTTTGAAGTTCATAATTATCCAAACCAACTACTTCTGCCAATTTTTTAGAAGATAAGTTTCCTGGACCAGCATAACTACTTGTTGCATCATTAGAAATCACTTTCTGTGTTGTAAAATCCCATGAACTTGCTTTTGCTGTAGCTAATTGAGTAATTGCATCTAAATCGGCATTGAACTCCAGTAAATTATTACCATACTGAATATCCAAAACGGATTTGGTCTCTTTATCTGGTGGAAAAACAGCTACTTCTCCGTTTAAAACCGTTACAACTTGTCCGTTTGCTTCAGCTCGAGCTAATATGAAATCCCAATCAGTTGTATAATACTGTACTTGTTCTGGCCATTGTGTATTTGTTGCAGAAACATCAGCAGAAAGTCCGGAGTAGTTTCCTATAATACTAGTTATAATTTCACTATCTTTCTTTTTGGCATATGTGAGGCTCTTTCTCCCAACAATCATAGCAATAGCTTTGTCTCTACACTCTACTTCTAAAATACCTCCTAAGCTTCCATGTATTCTAATACTTTGCTTGGTAATTATTCCTTTAAATATCACTTTGTTTTTAGAGTCATACCCTGCTTCTACAATAATTTCATTTCCTGGTAAAAAAGTGTTTGATGAGCTAGCTTCAAAAGTACCCGTACTTGGGTCTCCATCGATGATAGAAATACGTGCTATGGATATACGATTTACTGAATTTTCTACCGTTACTGCCTTTACATCCATTATATCAGGAATTTGATTTCCTGCTACTTTTACAGTAAATGTTACTAACCCTCCACTTTTTATATCTGTACTTGAACTCATGATGTTGATTTTATAATTGGTGGAAAGATTAACTTTGAACCTCCTTTTAAATGTCTAAATTTATTAAGGTTATTGTACTGTGCTACTTGAATATAATAGTAAGGTGAATTCCACATTTTATTAGATAATTGAGGCAACGTTTGTCCTTGAGTTACTTCTACTAAATGTGTAATATCTGGTGAATTCTCATTGTCTTCTTTCTTACGTTTTTCTGGAGATATGTACTGACCGAAACTTAATGAAACCTTTGCTCGAAGTGGACTTCCATCTGGCTTAAATAGCGTATATGTTGTATCGAAGGATTTTAAAACACTCAAAAAAACGAGGTCATTTCCCCATTGAATTTTAACAAAATTAGGTCTATGAATATCACCATTATATGTGTAAACAATGTCTTCTAATGTTTTTATTTCGGCTGCTAAATCTGTTCTTTTACTGTCCACTACACCTGTGCAGTCAATTACAATATCGAAGCTCAAATTATCACTGGGTGTACTTTTATATTTTTGAGAACTAGAACTAGCATCGATAGGATGCTGTTCATTATACTCGATAGTACGATTCCATTTTATCGATTCAGGATTCAACATCAAGTTATAAGGTTCGCCAGCTACTGGGCTTTTAAACTCTTCGTCTGTGTATCCTGTAATTTTCATGTACTGCATTCCCATACTAGACTACCTTTTATAATTTGCTCTTTTATTTTCAGTCAATACCATTTGTTTACAGGCTTCTAACAATTCATTTTTCAATACAGATATATCTTGTATTCTTATTCGTTTATCTATTTGATTATGAATTGTTCGTACTTCTGTTTTTATAATTAACTCTCTAATTTCTACAGGCATTTACGCTACTTTTTATGAACTTGAACTTGGTTTTATATCGAAATAGTTATACGTTAGTTCTATGGTTTCCATTACTAATTCACTCTCTTGAGATTTTAGGTCTGATACACTATAATTCACCGGATAAGCATTATAAAAAGTCCATTTTACTAACACCTCTCCCTTATTATTTAATAGGTTGACAGCAACGTCTTTGGTTTGAATTGCATTAGCCAACCCATCATCTATTGTTGAAGAGCACCAAGTAATTAGTTGCGATCCTGATGAGATAATTGCTCTCTTAAGTATTAAATTTTTGCTTGATGAAATATTCGGGAGACGATATTTAAATCTGTTTTCTCCACCACTTGCTACTTCTTCAATTGATAATTCTTTACTTATACCCGACACTTCTTTAAATGCCGCATCTTCACCACCAAAAGAAAGAGAGAAATAAAACCCTACTGCATAATCACTATTTACCATTAGTTATAATCAATTGCTCATGAGCTATTTCTATAGTATCAACGGCAACTTCATTTCCATCAGATTTAAGATCGGTACTTGTTATTTTAGTTGGCCATGCATTATTTAACTGCCATTGCATTGTTACCTTTCCGCTTTCATCTAAAAGCTTAATAAGCACTGTTCTTCTTTTAATGGTATTCATAGAAATTTCTGCATGCCATTTCCAGAATGTGTTGTCATTTACAAATACACCACGCTTCATTGTTACATTTCCATACTTAACAATACCTGGCATTTTCTCTGTAGAAAATAACGTACTGTTACTCTTACGGTATTCTATAATTTGGTTTTCCACATCCATCCCTGATACTTCTTGAAATGCAACTCCTTTTAGTTCTGTTCCTAAGTCTACCTCAAATCGGAACTTAGGCATGGGCCACGTTGCGCCTTCTTTACTTCCATCATCTGCCATAATTGTATGTTTTTAAATTTTTAGTTTATAAATTATTTTTTCTTTGTTTTGATTAAATATTAGCTAGAAGTAGCCTGCTGTTGTTGGAAAGTAAGCACGATAAATTCTGCTGGACGAACTACAGCTACTTTTATTGTAACCATCATAAATCCGTTTAAAATATCTTCTGAAGTCATTGTACTTCCTAAACCACATTCTACAGAAAAAGCACTTGCTGCAGTAGCTCCTTGTAAACCTCCTTGTTTCCAGATAGACGTTAAGAAGCTTCCTATCATAGCTTTCACTCCTTCCCATGTGTTTTTGTCGTTTGGCTCGAATACATAAGCTTGTGCAGCTAGTTTACAAGATTGCTCTAAAAAGATCATCGTTCTACGTACTGAGAGGTATCTCCAATCTTGACTGTTACCATCTAAAGTTCTTGCTCCCCAAATTAAAATTCCAAGACCATTAAACATACGAATGGCATTTATAGATTTACCAGAAATAGCATCAACATTTAAGCTACCTTGTTGTGTTTCCGAAAGACTAATTGGTAAGCTTACCGCTCCAACCATTGATGTATTTGCTGGTGCCTGCCAAGGCCCAACTTCATTATCTGTTACAGTAATTACACCAGCCATACCTGCACTAGGTGGTAACATATTTGCATCACTTAATATATTATTGATAATGGTGCTGTATGTTTTGCTTGCTGTTATTAATGCATTATTATTCTGACTTACCGTTAATGGAGTTCCTGGAGGGTTTTCTATATTAGATAGTATAGTTTCTACTGTAGCGTTCGGCGCTGAAGCTGGACTTAATAATGGCTGTAATTGTTTTACATCTCCTCCGAATAGGTTGGTATAATTGATATCTGTTGTTTGCATTATTGTTGTTCCTACAAACGGATAATAAGCAGTACCAAAATCTAATCCATTAGCTCCTGTATTATTTCTAAAAGCAGTAATATCATCCATATACATTATCGGATCTGGATTTCTTCCTCCTATAATATCTAAAATACTCACTGCTGTCTGCATTTCTTCACTTTGCAATAACATTTGCTGCATAAGTGTAGCGTTGTTATCTACTGAAAGTAATGTTGCTTCTGGGCAGATATACATTGTTGGCTCTTGCTCATTCTTTAATAAAGCTAAACCATTAGCTAAATCGTTTAATTGAACGTTTGGGTTTACAATTTGATCTCCTGGAGTCATTCCTGATCCTGAAGCTGCTCCGTAGCCTCCTACAGAAACTATGTAAGCATCTCCTCCTCCGTTTTCGTAAAATAAACGAATGCTATTGTATAAATAGTAAATTGTATTTGGGTCTGGTACAATTGAATAATATGTACCCGATATAAGTAAATAATCACCTTTTTCTGGCTGACTTTTTTCTGCGACTAAATAATACTGCGGACTATATTGCTGTGCTGGATCTGCTGGTGCTGGCGGATTTGGCAAACAAAAAATAGTTTGAAAATCACTAAAGGAAGTAATTTTAGTTGGTACATTAGCATACGATTTCCCTTCGTAAATAGCTTGTGGCGTATATCCAATAAAAGCGGGTACAGCTGTTGCAACTGGTACAACTGAATTTCCAAACCCATTTATTTCATTGATATAAACCCCTGGAGATTTAATAGTTGATAGATTCATAAAACATTCTTGTTACATTAATATTGTTGATCTTATTCTTAAATTATACATACACATACATTAATGAAACTATAGTAGATTCTTCTGGTTTAATAGTAAATACACTCGGATTTGGATTTGGTAATCCTCTGAGTACTATTTTACTTCTATAAGTTCCATTTCGTTGTGTTCTGCTTGTTAAATTAAAGCTGTAATTAGGGATTTCTGTTAATTGTAATAATTGAGATCCAGAGGAGAACATTTGTGCTTTTTGTCCGTTTTCTAAAGTAACTTCTTCAGGTCCTTCAAAATTGACCTCTTTTGTCTCTTCTATTGATAATTCGCCAAAGCTTTGTCCACTTTTATTAATTATATAATAGTCCCATTGCGTACTTCGAGATTCAAATTGTATCCTATAAGCTGCCTCTTTGTTTTTATTTTCTAATTCAATTATGTCTGTAAAGTTTACTGACAAACTAAAGACTAAATCTTCTAAACTAGTTTCTTTAAAATCTGATTGTAATAGTAATTGGTTTGTATCAGAAACCTCAACTGAGGTGTTACTATTGTAAATCATTACTCCAAGCTTATTTACAGGTAATTTTGTAAATTGGTAAAAGCGTTTGTTAAGTGTGGTAGCGTTAAATGTAAAAACTTGCTTTTCTACTATTTTATTTAGATAGTTTAGAAAGTCTACTACATTATTTTTAATATCTGCATATAAATTAAATCCTTTATTTGTGAGTTTTAAGACTAGTGAAAATCTTTTCATTAAATACTTAGTTGCCTCATCTGGCTGATATATTAAACCTGTACATAGGTT
>JAHDDQ010000079.1 GCA_020629275.1 Tenacibaculum sp.
ATCCGAATTATTTTCAGTATTATTTTTTAATTTGATTTGTTATTTCGTACAACGTAATGGCTAAACTATGAATAACGTTCATGCTTGAATTTCTACCATACATAGGAATGGATATGGTGGCGTCAACGTTGTCTATATCTTCTATACCACGTCTTTCACTTCCTAAAAGTAATACGATTTTATGGTGATTTTTAAAATTAAAATCTTGAATATTTATACTCTCATCAGTAATTTCAATACCAATAATTGTGTTTCCTTCTTCCTTAAGATTTGCAATAGTTTTTGAAAAACTTTCATACTGTTCAAAAGGAATTTCATTAAATGTATTCCTTGCAGTTCTTTTAACTGTTCTATTTGCTATTGTAGGAGAACTTTCATGCAGGTAAAGTTTAGAAACGCCAAAACTTTCAGCAATTCTGAAACACATACCTATATTCTCTGGTGTACGAATAGCATCACAGACTATTGTGATAGGAAATTCTTGTTTATTATTTGATATTTCTTCGTGAGTTAATTGTTTCATCTATGCTTGTAAATCTGATAAAAATTCTTGCCAAATAGAGTGTTCAAATTTAGCTTTGAAAAAACCAAAATGACCTATTTGTTTACCTTCATAATCTTGAGGCTTTAAATGTTTTCTAACAACAGATGCATTGTCGTATTTCTTAGTCATCCAATCAACAGCTTTTTTTGGCGCGAAATGATCGTTTTCCGTACTGTATGAAGTTATTTTACTTTTAATTTGACTATAAAAAAGTTGATCTGTTTTCTTGTAAGCGAATACATGATTTTTTTTTCTTCCCCAACTTGCAAATTCTAAAGCCATTGATTTTGGAAGGTTTTCCATTTTCATAAACTTTTTACTCGGTAGGTAGCCAACTAAATTTACGGTTACAGGAATTAAAAAGTAGTAATTGAAAAATGTTCGTACCCTACCAAAACCTTTCCACATAGAGTGATTAATATTTTGAACAGTTACGAATATTATATTTTTAAAGATGTTATTATTGGGAACGATTCCTAATAATTGTCCACCAATACTGTGACAAATACAATGAATTTTTTGTTGCCTATGTTTGGTCTTTATAAATTGAAAAACACTTCTTACATCGTTTGTAGCCCAATCGCTGAGCGTGATATCGAATTTTTTCAATTTTTTCTTTTTAGAAAATCCAATTCCACTATAATCAAAAGTGTAAACGGTGAAGCCATTATTACTTAAAAATGAAGCAAATTTTGAATAATATTTTTGCAGAACGCCAGTAGCAGAGCAAAGAACAACAATATCGCCATTTTCACTTGCACTAAATCGTGTTACCTCGATAGCATGTCCTAGAGGAGTTTTAATTTCAAATCTGTACATAATTAAGAATTGAAAGACAAAACATGTTGTTTAGGTGTTGTACCATATTTTTTCTTGAAAGCAGCAATGAAATGACTAGAAGTGCTGTATCCAATTTTCAAACCGACTTCATTAACATTGTGTTGATTTGCTTCTAATAGTTTTCTTGCAAACTCCATTTTATAATCAAATAAAAAACTATAAACAGTATCGCCATAAATCTGTTTAAAACCTTCTTTTAACTTCTTTAAATTCAAACCTATTTCGTTAGCTAATTCCTGCAATGTTGGTGGCTCGGCCATTCTTGTAATAATAATATCTTTTGCCTTTCTAATTTTTGCTACATCTCTCTCATCAACTAAAAACGGGCAGTATTCGCCATTACTAGCCTCATCTTGTTGAAAATGCAGACTTAAAAGTTCATATATTTTTCCTTTAATGTATAAATTACGAATAGAACTGTTAATATTTGCGTTTATTATTTGTTGCAAAACAATTAAAACAGTAGACCGTATTACGCTATCGTCATAATACTTTTTATTACTATTTTCCTTACTTAAAAAAGGAATATAATTCGCCTCTTTGGAAAAAAGAGCATGAAATTTTTCTATAGAAATCAATAAAGAAACCAATGTGCTTTTCGGTCTTATTTCTAAATTTAAAGGTAATTTTTGTTGAGGGTTGTATAATAAGACATCGAAGGCATAGTTGCCGCTGTTAAAATGAAATTTAGCATTACCGCGAATACAAAAGTGTAATTGTATAAAGGTATGGTCTATATCACGTTCAAAACGCTGTGTTTCATTACTTTCGTTACTGAATTCTAGTAACCAAAAACCATTTTCTAGGTTGGTTTCATTAAAAGAACTTTGAGCGGTGTTTTTCAAAATTATAACTATTTAATTTACAAAAGTGTTTATTTAGAATAATTCTACATAAAGTAAGCTGTAAAAGCCTAGTTTACTACAAAAATACGTAAAATCGATAGTTTTACCAGTAAATAATATCAAAAAACATAAAACGACATTTAAAGTTCTTTTAGCGATGTTTTTATCTAAACTAAGTTTCTAAATTTGTCAAGGGTTTTTGAAATAGTTAAATGTTGATAGAAAATACGCACAAGAATTTTTATAACATCGGGATAAGTTATGTAAAAGCTGACGCACAAACGCGTGGAAAATTTTCTTTATCAAAAGAAAATCAAATAGCGCTGTTAGAAGAAGCAAAACAAAACGACTTTGAAGGTGTTTTTGTATTGTCCACCTGTAATAGAACTGAGATTAATGGATTTGCTGAGCATCCTTTTCAGTTAATAAGCATGTTATGTAAGCACTCAAACGGATCCGTTGAAGACTTTGCAAAAGTTTCTTATGTAAACAAAAACCAAGAGGCAATCCATCATCTTTTTAGAATGGGTACAGGATTAGATAGTCAGATACTAGGAGACTACGAAATTGTTGGGCAACTTAGGCAAGCATTTAAATTAGCAAAAGAGCATGAAACTGTAAATGCATACGTAGAGCGATTGTTGAATAACGTAATGCAAGCAAGTAAACGCGTTAAGAATGAGACGAAATTAAGCTCAGGAACTACTTCTGTATCTTATGCATCAGTACAATATCTTATCAAAAATTTGCCAGATTATAATACCAAAGATATTTTAGTTTTTGGATTAGGTAAAATGGGTAAGCATACTTGTAAAAACTTAGCAAAATACACCTCAAATAAATCGGTAACCTTAATCAATAGAACAGAGGATAAGGTAGATGAATTTGTTAAAGAGCATACCTTTATAAACAAAGGTAAGCATGAGAATTTAACAAAAGAAATAGCATCTTCGGATGTTCTTATAGTTTCAACAGGAGCTTCTTTACCAACGGTAACACTAGATAATGTGATTACTAGTAAAGAATTGCTGATAATAGATTTATCGGTGCCAGCCAATGTTTCAGAAGAGGTTAACAACTTGGAAAATGTGACGTTAATTAACGTCGATGAACTATCTAAAGTAACAGATGAAACACTAGCAATTAGAAAACAAGAAATTCCAGTTGCAGAGGAAATAATAGAGAAGCATAAGAAAGAATTTAACGAATGGCTAAATCATAGACGTTTTACACCAGCAATTACAGCATTAAAACAATCTTTGAAAGCAATTCAGCAAGACGAAATTAATTTTCACAAGAAAAAAATAGAAAATTTTGATGTTGACCAAGCAGAAGTTATAACATCAAGATTCATTCAAAAGATTACTACCCAATTTGTAAAGCATCTAAAAACAGAAGAAACTTCCGTTAGTCAAAGCATACAGGTTATGGCAAAAGTCTTTGGGACAAACTTAGAAACTATCGATGCAAAAAATCATTAGAATAGGTACTCGTGAAAGCGAGTTGGCGCTATGGCAAGCCAAAAGAGTCGAAAAACGACTAAATGAAGAAGGGTACCAAACTCAAATAGTCCCTATCAAATCCACAGGAGACATTATTTTAGACAAACCACTTTATGAATTAGGAATTACAGGCATATTCACTAAGAATTTAGATATAGCAATGCTAAATAAAGAAATAGACATTGCTGTCCATTCTATGAAAGATGTACCCACAGTTTTGCCAAAAGGAATAAAACAGGCGGCTGTTCTTAAAAGAGCAAATTATCATGATATTCTAGTATTAAAAGATACAGAAGAATTCATGGCACAGCCTAATGGCCTAATTGCTACTGGAAGTTTACGAAGGAAAGCCCAATGGTTGGATAGATACCCGACACATAACGTGGAAGATTTACGTGGAAATGTAAACACACGAATGGATAAGCTTGAAAAAAGCAAAACGTGGAATGGAGCAATCTTTGCAGCAGCAGGTTTAGAACGTATAGGTAAACGACCTAAAGGAGCTGTTTCTTTGTCATGGATGGTTCCAGCACCAGCGCAAGGCGCTATAATGATAACAGTTTTGGAAGAAAATGAAGATATAGCTGAAGCGTGTACATATCTTAATGATCCGGATACTGAACTTTGTACTGGTATTGAAAGAGAATTTCTAAATACATTAGAAGGAGGTTGTACAGCTCCTATTGGAGCGTTAGCTTTTATTAATGAAAAAGAGAAAGAGGTAAACTTTAAAGGGATACTTCTTAGTAGAGATGGAAAAAAGAAGATTGAAGTAAGTAAAAAAGTTCCATTAGGTAGGCACAAGTTTGTAGCTAAAGATTGCGCTAATTATATTATTGAACGTGGTGGTAAGATTTTAATAATGAATGATGAAGGAATTGATAAAGAATTCTCAATCTATTCAACAAAAAAACTATCAGAAGTTCAGAAAAAGTTACTTCCAACTACGGTTAAAGTTGAAGATAGCGAATTTATAAAAATTCGTTTCAATAGAATTGCACCTAAAGTTGTTAAATCAGGAATAGAAAACGTTGTAATCACTAGTAAAAATGGTGTCGAAGCATTATTACATAACTTTACAAGTGATGAATTAAAGTTTAAAAATATATACTGTGTTGGCAGGAGAACAAAAAAGTTAATCGAGCAAAAAATAGGGACGGTTACTCATACCGAAAGAAATGCTGAAAAATTAGCAGATTACTTATCTAATAACATAAAAGAACAAGAAGTAACATATTTTTGTAGTGATTTACGATTAGAAACGTTACCAAAAGTTTTGATTGAAAACGGAATTAACGTCAATGAAGTTGAAGCTTATAAAACAACTCATAGCCCTTCAAGAATAGAAGAAGATGTAAACGGGGTGTTATTTTACAGTCCATCGACTGTAGAAAGTTACCTAAAAGAAAATAAAACAGATATAATTGCTTTTTGTCTTGGAGAAACTACAGCAAAAGAAGCCAGAAAATATTTTGAAAAAGTTATAGTAGCAAAAATGCCAACAGTAGAAAGTTTGTTGGAATCAGTAAACCTACATTTTGTAAAGAATTAGAATATGTTGTTTAATACAAGAAGACCGAGAAGAAACCGTAAATCAGTTGCAATTAGAACTATGGTGGAAGAAACGACCTTGTCTGTAAATGATTTTATTTACCCGATGTTTCTTATAGAAGGATCAGAAAGAAAGGAAGAAATCATTTCAATGCCAGGTATTTATCGTTACTCGCTTGATTTATTATTAGTTGAAATTCAAGAATGTGTAAATCTAGGTATAAAAGGATTCTGTATTTTCCCTTCGTTAGGAGACGATAAAAAAGACAAATATGCAACTGAAGGGTACAATAAGAATAGCTTATACAATCAAGCATTAAGAAAAATAAAAGAACAATTTCCAAGCATCGCTTTGATGACTGATATTGCTATGGATCCGTACTCAAGTGATGGACATGACGGGATCGTTGAAAATGGAGAAATATTAAACGATGAAACTTTAGAGATTTTAGGTAAAATAGCTTTAGCTCAAGCAGAGGCTGGTGCCGATATATTAGGTCCGTCAGACATGATGGATGGACGCGTTGGTTACATCAGAAAAATATTAGACGAAGCTGGATATACTCAAGTATCTATAATGTCATACACGGCAAAATATGCAAGTGCTTTTTATGGACCATTTAGAGATGCTTTAGATTCAGCCCCAAAGTTTGGAGATAAAAAAACATATCAAATGAACCCAGCGAATACTAACGAAGCATTAATTGAAGCTGACTTGGATATTCAAGAGGGCGCTGATATGATTATGGTAAAACCAGCTTTAGCTTATTTAGATATAATTAAGTTATTGAAGGATAATTATAATGTACCTGTAACAGCCTATAATGTAAGTGGAGAATACGCGATGCTCAAGGCTGCTGCAGAAAAAGGATGGCTCGATGGTGAAAAGGTGATGCTAGAAAGTTTACTATCGATGAAAAGAGCAGGAGCAGATATAATCTTAACCTATTTTGCTAAAGAAGCTGCCAAAATATTACACCAATAGGCTAAATGAATAAAATTAGAGTAATATTCTTGCTGTCATTCTTATCAATAACCACTGTTTTTTCACAAAATAGGACAGTACAAAAAAGAGTTTCGCATCCAACTTATGGGTCGGCAGTAGAAGAAAGTATCTTTGATAAGGATAGTACTTTAATTGTAAGAAAAATATTTACGCTCAATAAAGAATTTACCAAAGAAAAATATGAAATAGGTATTGTAAACTATTATTATTTAAATAGAAATATAAAAGCCAAAGGAAGTTATTATAAGCTGGATGAAGCCGATATATTTGGTCAAAGAACTGAATATAAACAAGGGAAATGGACTGTTTATGATGAGGGAGGAAATATTTCAGCCACTACTTTTTTTAAAAAGAATAAAAAACACGGAGACTATATTGAATATTATCCTGACGGAAAAATCTCAGGTTCAGGAACTTTTAAATTAGATAAACTCAACGGTGTATCTAAACGATTTTTTGTTAACGGACAATTACACAGAGAGGTTATTTACACCGAAGGTAAGTTGATGAATGTAAAATCCTTTTACACTTTAAAAGGGGAAAAAATAGATTTCGGATCTCTAAAAGATGGTAACGGAACCTTTAAATCTTATGATCTCAAAACGGGCAAAATAGAAACAGTACACACTGTTACAAATGGAATAATCAAAAATACCTTAGAAGAAAAAGTAAAAACAAAAGAAGGAGCTATTGATGTTTACACTTATAAAAATAACAAAGGAGGCATAAAAAAAGTTGAACGTTTTCTGAACGGAGTTCTTGAAGGAACCCAAGAAACATATACCTATAATGGTAAATTAAAAGAATCAATAACGTATTCAAAAGGAATAAAGAATGGAATACATAAACGTTTTTTTAATAACGGAACATTATTTTATGAATACACTTATGTAAATGGTAAAAAAGTAGGACCATTTAAAGAAGTTCCAGAAGGATATGCACCAAAATTCTACGCTTTAGACGAAGGCTCGTTCAATAGTAAAGAACAATTAACAGGTAGGTTCAAACGCTATTTACAAGATAAAAATGAAGTGGTAAACGCTGGAAAAATGAATTCTAATAGAAGCGTTGTAATATTTGGAACTTATGAGAATAATCGTAAAGTTGGTGTTTGGAAAACATTTGATGAACATGGTAATCTAATTGAGAATACTAAGTTTTCAGACAAAAAAAATAATGTATATTCAAGCGAAGAATACTTTGAGAATACTAAGAAAATTAAGTTTTCTGTAAAGTATGATAACAAACAGGCTAAAGGTGTTAAAAAAGAATACTATTTAAGCGGTAATTTAAAGTCTGAGAAGAATTACAAAAATGAAATTCTAGATGGTGAAATTAAAGAATACTATGAGAATGGTCAATTAAAAATTATAGGGCAAAGAAAGAAAGGAGATAAATCAGGTCGTTGGAAACACTATGATAGGGAAGGATTGATACTGAAAGATTATGTATATACTAATCATTGTTGTTTTGCCACCACATCAACTGATTATAATTATTACAATAACGGAAAGTTATCTTCAATTATCTTTCAAGATGATCACAAACAAAATCCCTCAAACAAAAACGAGTATTATTTCGGAACTACCATCATTAAAGATTATTACAAAAATGGACAGTTAAGTGAATTAAAATCGAAAAAGAAGTTTAAATATGGATTATACGGTGTTAAACACGGTTTATATCAATTTTTCGATAAAACAGGGACCCTTAAAACTCAAGGTCATTATGAGAAAGATAAAGAAGAAGGTATTTGGGAATACTATAATCACGATGGAAAGTTAAGTAGTAAAATAACATATGTATCAGGAGAAAGATTAGGAGCTTTTGAAGAATACGAATACAACAAGGAAAATAAAAAAAAGAAAGCAGTAACTGGAACTATTTATAAGGATAGAAAAGAGCAGAAGACTACATATTATTACGAAAATGGTGAAGTAAAAGAAACTGGTGATTATATACGTTTTTATGAAGATTTCAAATTAACTGGAAGAACATGTATTTGGAATGAATATTATAAAAGTGGAAAAATAAAATCCTCAGGAAGATATGAAAAGTCATTAAAGGTAGGAGAGTGGAAGTTCTACCATGAAAATGGAGAGATAGCAAAAAAAGGTTCTTTTCTAGATGATAAAAAAGATTACATAAAACTTAAAAAGAGTTTAAAAGAGAAAGCTAAAATTGGAAAATGGGAATTCTTTAATGCTGATGGTCAATTAGAAAAAACGATGATTTCTACACTTTCAAAAGATAATAAACACCTAATTAAAGTAATAAAAGAATATTACAAGAATAAGCAAATAAAATCTACAAAGATTTTGAATAAAGGTTTGTTACATGGAGAGCATAAAGAATTTTATAGTGATGGTCAGTTAAAATGGAAAGGAAAATTTTATGAAGGAATAGAGAGTGGAATTCATGAAGAGTTTTTTGAAAGCGGACGATTAAAGTTTGAAATAACGTATAATAATGAAGGTTATAGGTCAAACGTAAAACAATACTACGATACTGATGATCGCTTAAAAATAGAAATGCAGTTCGACGATGATGGGTATATCTTAAATATCTTACAATACTTTGATATCAAAGGAAATAAATTAGAAGTAGGAACTTTAAAAAACGGTACAGGTACTTTAAAATACTATGATCGTGATAATAAAGTAATAAAAATAGAAAATTTTATTGATGGAGATATAGATGAATAATCTAACTCTTTAAAACCATGTAGATAAATGAAACTTAAAGAATCACAGAAACTATATACCAAAGGATTAGTAAATCTAGTAGGAGCAGTAAATTCGCCTGTAAGAGCTTTTGCTTCAGTAGGAGGAAATCCTCTTTTTATTAAGAAAGCTAAAGGGAGTACTATTACAGATGTCGATAATAATAAATATATAGATTTAGTATTATCATATGGGCCAATGATTTTGGGCCATCGTCATAAAAAAGTTCAGAAAGCAATTACTAAGGCATTGAAAAATGGCTATTCTTTTGGAGCCTCGACTGAAAATGAAATAAAATTAGCAAAAATAGTTTGTGACGCATTTCCTGAGATGGATAAAGTACGTTTCGTAAACTCAGGAACAGAAGCTGTTTTGAGTGGAATTCGCCTGGCACGTGCATTTACAGGAAAAGATAAAATTATAAAATTTGCAGGATGCTATCATGGTCATCAAGATGCATTATTAGTAGCAGCCGGATCAGGTTTAGCAACATTAAGTTTACCCGGAAGTAAAGGAGTACCTGAAGGAGCGGTGAAAAATACTTTAATAGCTAAATATAACGATTTAGAAAGTGTAAAAGCACATTTTGAACAGCATGATGATATTGCAGGTGTAATTTTAGAGCCAGTAGGAGGAAATATGGGAGTTGTAACTCCAAAAGACAACTTTTTAAAGGAATTAAAAGAATACCTTCAAGAGAAAGGAGCACTATTGATTGCAGATGAAGTAATGACAGGATTTAGGTCTAAATTTGGTGGAGCACAAGAATTATTCGGAGTAACAGCAGACATTACTTGTTTAGGAAAGGTTATAGGAGGAGGTTTCCCAGTTGGAGCTTACGGAGCACGAAATGAAATTATGGAAATGGTGGCACCACTCGGAGGAATGTATCAAGCAGGAACATTAAGCGGTAATCCGATAGCCATGGCAGGAGGAATAGCTACATTAACCGAGCTTAAACGTCAAAACCCTTATAAGAAGTTTAATAAAGTTGCTGAAGAGATAGAGAAAAGTTTGTTAAAATCTGCTAAAAAATTTGAAATTAACGTAACAGTCAATAGATTTGGTTCAATGATGAACCCATTTTTTACAGATGTTAAGGTGACAAATTTTGAAGAAGCCCAAACATCTGACACCAAGAAATTTGCAGTATTTTTCTGGGAAATGATAAAGAATGGTATATTTTTACCCCCTTCACAATTTGAAGCCTGGTTTTTGTCAAGCGCTCTAAATAAAGCAGATTTAAACAAAGTAAAGTTAGCAATAGACAAAGCGATGGAAGCTGTTTCTAAAATGTAAACCAATGAAAAAAATACTTATACTCTTAACAATTATAGTAACTATAAGTTGCATTAATAATACAGTTACAAGTAATAATAGCCAACAACAGATGACTAGCTTATACGAAGGTAATTTATATGGAGATGGAGTAGAAGGATTACAAAAAGAAAACATAGTAATTAAGTCTAAAAAAGACTGGAGTACCTTGTTAGAAAAGTTAGATTCAGAAAATAAAATATCAGATCAATTCAATAAAAATATTGATTTTTCAAAAAAACATGTAATAATAGCTGTTGATGATGTAAGGAATACAGGAGGTTATTCGATTAAGATAAATAAGATTCAAGAAATTAAAAATAATTTGAATATTTATGTTACAACAATGAGTCCTAAACCTACAGACATGGTTACAACGGCAATTATGCAGCCTATACACATAGTATTAATAAATAAAACGGACAAGAATATTGTTTTCGTAGAAAAATAAAATGATAAAAAACGACCTATTTTTAAGAGCTCTAAAAGGAGAAACCGTAGACCGACCACCAGTATGGATGATGCGTCAAGCGGGGAGATATTTACCAGAGTTTATGGAAATACGTAAGAAATACGATTTCTTCACAAGGTGTAGAACTCCAGAGTTAGCTTCAGAAATAACAGTACAACCTATTCGAAGATATGGTATGGATGCTGCCATTTTATTTTCGGACATATTAGTAATTCCTCAGGCAATGAATGTAGAGGTAGAAATGCGACCGAATTTCGGACCATATTTACCAAATCCTATACGAGATAAAAAAACATTAGATCAAGTTATTATACCTGATGTACATGAAGAACTAGGCTACGTAATGGATGCCATTAAAGCAACTAAAGAAAAATTGAACGATGAAGTTCCTTTAATAGGTTTTGCTGGGTCTCCATGGACTATTTTATGTTACATGGTACAAGGTCAAGGATCTAAAAACTTTGATAAAGCAAAAGAATTTTGTTTTACGCAAACAGTTTTGGCACACGAATTGCTTAAGAAGATAACAGATACCACAATTGCATATTTAAAAGCCAAAGTAAAAGCAGGTGTAAATGCGGTACAAATTTTTGATTCATGGGGAGGGATGTTATCTCCAACTGATTATCAGGAGTTTTCATGGAAGTATATCAATCAAATTATTGAGGCTTTAAAAGATGAAGCTCCAGTAATCGCTTTCGGAAAAGGATGTTGGTATGCGTTAAATGATATGTCTAAATCAGGTGCGTCTGCTTTAGGAGTTGATTGGACATGCTCAGCTAGAAATGCAAGGTATTTAACAGGAGGAAATATAACATTACAAGGTAATTTCGACCCATCGAGACTATTGTCACCTCCTGCTGAAATAAAGAGAATGGTAACCCAAATGATTAACGATTTTGGAAAGGATAAATATATTGTTAACTTAGGGCACGGTATTTTACCAAATATACCGATAGATAATGCAAAAGCATTTATAGATGCAGTAAAAGAGTACAAAATAGAATAGAACAAAAAAACAAACAGATAATTCCCATGAAAAGAGTATTAACCTTACTAGTAATAGTTATTACATCTAGCGTATTTGCTCAGAGAAAATACTATAATCAGGCGGTAAATAGTTGTTCAGATAAATCTTCAGAAGGATTAATTAACAAGTGTATAAAGAATAGTTATTTACTAAATTACGATTTTACAACCGATAAAGAAAATGTAATAAGTACTAAGAAAATAAAAAAACCAATAGTACTTATAGCAGCGGCCACATGGTCAGCACCATGTTTTGGTCAAGTTCCTGCATTGAACGCGATGGTTGAAAAATACCATGAAAAAGTTGAATTTGTAATGATCTTTTGGGATAAGAAAGGAAAAATCAAAAGATTTCAAGACAAATTAGATAAAAGAGTAGTTTTAGTTCCAGCAAGAGCACAAGATAAAGTAGAGAAAGGGAACTTAGACATCAGTGGTTTTGTTCATAAGTTAGATTACCCTACTGCTTATTTAATTGATAAAAATAAGAAGTTCGTTGATGTAAAAAGAGGAGCAGCAACTCCATCTAAAAGTCTCTCGTGGGATCAAGTCAACGCTACAAATACTAAAGAATTAGAGACGTTTATTAATCAAGTTATAAATTAACAGATTTTCTTTAACATATAATCAGCCTCTTTCTTAACTTTGAAAGAGGCTTTTTTTAATTGAAATAAATGATACAATCAGTAGTAAAAAGTGTTTTTGCATATGCCAAAGCACTAACAATTATTAATACATTGAAACTTTGGAAATACTTTGTTATTCCAATACTAATAAGTGTTTTTACAGCCATCGTAATAATTAGCTTAGCATATACTTTTTCAGGAGATATAGGTGGTTATATAAAGACGATCTGGAAATGGGATTTTGGTAAGGAAACTTTCGGTGTTGTAAGTACTTTTATAAGTGGTTTATTGATATTGGCGTTGGGTTTAATACTTTATAAACATATTATTATGGCATTGTCAGCGCCATTTATGAGTCCTGTATCCGAAAAAATAGAAAAACATCTTTTAGGAGATAAGCATGAACACAGAAGAACAACTAATACAGAACAATTAGTACGAGGTATCCGAATAAATGTAAGAAACTTATTCAAAGAATTATTTTTTACAATACCAATATTAATGCTTGGATTTATTCCCGTAATAGGTATAGTTTCTTCTATACTATTATTTTTTATGCAATCTTTTTATGCAGGTTTTGGAAATATGGATTATACACTAGAAAGGCACTTTTCTTACAAGGAAAGTTTATCTTTTGTTCAAAGAAATAAAGGGATAGCCATAGGGAATGGCATTGGCTTTGTGCTATTATCATTAATTCCAATCATCGGGATAATAATAGTTTTACCCTTGTCTGTAACTTCTGCTACAACAGAAACATTAAAGCGAATACAAGAAGAACTTTAAATTATAATTATTATCAAATCCAATCCGTGTGTCTAGTATCGATTAATTAATCATTAAATAGATAACTCTTTCCAATAATCACTATAAAAATTAGATGTTTCCATTAATTGTTCATGGTCACCCTTTATTTTAATTTTGCCACTTTCTAATACATAAATAGTATCTGCATATTTTTTTAATGTTTCTAAACGGTGAGATATAAACAAAACTGCCATTTGTTTTTTTAGTTTTGAAATTAATTCTATACTGAATTTTTCTGTTCTTCTATCCATTGCTGAAGTAGCTTCATCTAAAATTAGTAATTGTGGTTTTTTATATAAAACTCTTGCCAAAGCTACAATTTGCTTTTGCCCTCCAGACAAATTAACACCTTCTTCTCCTAGTATTGTCATATAACCTTGAGGGAATTCTCTAATAAACTTATCAAAACCATTATCTTGGCAAAACTTTATAACAAACTCTGGATTATCTTTATTCCCTAATAAAATATTATCTAATACGTTCCCATTAAAGATAGTAATATCCTGTGGTACAACTCCAACAAAATCTCTCCAATTTGTTAGATCAATATCTCTAAGAGAATCTTTATTATCGATAATTATCTCACCGTTTTCAAAATCATGAAACTTTTGAAGTATTTGCCCTAAAGTACTTTTCCCGCTTCCACTTTCTCCAACTATAGCTGATAATTCTCCTTTATTTAATGATAAATTCACATTTTTTAATAGCTGACCTCTCCCTGCAAAACGGAAAGATAGATTTTGAATTACCACTGAGTCAATTTTTTTAAGTTTAATATTTCCTTGCTTTTCTTTTTCTATTGAAGTGAATTCAAACATACGATTAAAAGCAATTTTTGCTTCATTGATAGGAATTGCGATTAATGCTAAACTAGTAATAGAAGGTAATAAAGAACCCGTAATTCCAAGAATAGCAATTAATTCTCCTAGTTGCATTTGTTTATGATATACTTGAAATGAAGTGTAGGATAAAATAGCTGTTAAAAATAAAACTCCTGCAATTCCTGAAAATAAAGATAGACGAACGTTAATCTTACCTAAGTCAAAAATCTTATTTTGTAAGTTGCCAAATACTAATTGGTTTAATTTTTGAAAAAATGATTGACGGTTAAAACTTTTGACTGTTCCTATCCCTTGCATAGAGTTAATGTAATTACTTTCACTCAATGCATAACTTTGCATTACTTCCTTTTGAGATTTAATAATCTTAGCATTAAACTTATATACAATAAAGAAATAAATAGGTAAACTTATAGAAACAATAAGACCTACTTCCCATGAATAAAAAAATAAGAAACCGAAAGACACCAGAACTATTAAGGAATTTATGATGAAATTACTGGCTATAAATTTAATTACTTTTTGTACTCTATTAGTATCATTCAATCTTGCGACTAATTCACCTATTTTACGAGTGTCAAAGAAAGGTTTCGGCAAATGTAATAATGATGAGTAAAAAGAGTCAATAATTCGATTATTAAAATCTCTAGATTGTCTTATTAATAACAACTCTCTTAGAGTTATAAAACCAACCCTAACCAGCAATAGGAAAGTTACTAAAATAATACCTGAAATTAATTTCTTTGTATTCTGAGAAGGCAAAATATCGTCAATTAATTTTTGAGAAAATACAGACATTGCCATACCCAGTAATGCAATTCCAATACCTAATATCATACTGATAATTAATAATTTTTCATCATCTTTAATGAGTCTTAAAAACCATTCTTTTTTTGATTTATTAACTGCTCTAGCCCTTACAAAAGTATTATTTTGTGTTAACGTTAAACAGGTATTTGACATCCACACCTTTTCTAATTCTTGTTTAGAATAACTAACAATTCCCTTTGCAGGATCACCAATTATAAATCTTTCATTTTCAAAGCCATAACACACTAGGTAATGCTGTAATTTATTTTCAATAACTACATGTAAAATAACAGGTTCAGCATGATCTATTAATCCTTGAATATCTGTTTTATTACCTTCAGCATTAAAACCTATTTTATTAGCTGTTTGGTGTAACCCCAATAGCGTAGTTCCTTGCTTAGTAGTACCACTTAATTCTCTTAATTTTTCTATAGAGTTTATACCTCCGTAATATTTTATTAAAGAAAGTAAACATGTCACACCACAATCTGATTGATCATGTTGTAATGTATGTGTACCTTTTATATATTTTAAATCCTTCATAATTGTTTTTCAAGAAGCACCTGAATCAAACGGAAAAGATCTTGTTTTATCAGGTTATTAATATTGAAATAGAGAGATATTGACTGCATTATCATTTTTTAATGTTATTTCAGAGCTTCTAAAATTTTATCAATTTTAGTTATACCTTTAAACTTCCCTTTTAGTTGCCTCTCTCTATCATAAACAAATATATACGGTATAGTTTCTATATTGAAAATTTGTGAAAAAACTCCTTTTTTATCCTCTAAAAATCTTATATTTTCTTTATTGTATAATTGATGCTTCCTTGCAAATTTTAAAATACTGTCCTTGTTTTCATAAGATATAAAAATGATTTCCTTATTTTTAAAATCA
>JAHDDQ010000080.1 GCA_020629275.1 Tenacibaculum sp.
CTGGTAATTGAATAGAACTTATAACTTCAGTCCAAGAACTCCAACCACCTGTATTGGTTATTCCTGTATCATAACTAATCGTAATATCACTATCAGTAGTAAGATTTATTATACCTCCATTACTAGCACTAGACACTCTGTAAGTTACTGTATACTCGCCAGCAGTTGGTATTTCAATATTATAAGTAGTAAAATCACTGTTTTCTATAAAACCAAGATTAGAATTCGCTCCATTATTTATACTTTCTACTTGGATTCCTTGTTGTCTGTAGTATGCTTCTGCTTCAATGATTGTTTCTGTTTGATGAATAATATCACATCTATTTACTGGATCATCATCACAGTTGTCTGTATTATCTGCCACATAACCTAATGGTTGGCTACAAGCTTCAACAAATATATTTGGATTCCCTAAACCATCTTGATCAGTATCTTCGTACCATTTAATAGATACGCAATTACATGCTTCTCCTGGCAAACCATAACAACCATTACCAGTCGGACTGTCTTTTGGATCCCAATTTATTCCTGCTACCCAATTATCGCCTAGCTCATAAGCACCAACATCTGGAGCACCGACAGCCCCGTCCGTTATTCCTGGAATATCCTTTCCATAGTCTACAGGAGCTGAACCTGATTTAAGTTGAAAATTTCCATTCATGCTATCTATGAAAGGATTACCTGTAAGCATTGCTAAATTATTTTCTTTATTAGCCTGAGGCTCCCAGTTATCGTCATTCGCTAAATTATTCCAAACATTGATATTTTTAAAGCTAGTTCCAGCTTTATGCCACGCTCCCATTACCTCCTTGTTATTCCAAAAAGTATTGTTAAAAATGTTGTTGTTACTGGCGTCCCAATTCATTTGAATACCCGTCCATTCTGTATTCCAAACTACATTATGATGAACAGAAAAATCTGATCCATCATTATCTAAATAGATTCCAGCTGCTTTAAATTTACTACCTCTAGAGCTCGCATCGTGAAACCAATTATGATGTAGCTCAGTATTTGGCTGACTTCCTGTTGTGTAAAATAATGCACAATCATCAGCAATAAGATTAGATCTTGAAATATCATTATATGCTATTTCATTACGTTGACCATTATAGCTAATGATATCTCTTCCGCCTCTTTCAATTCTATTATTTAAGATTTTGTTATCTGATCCGCCTCTAGCAACTAAAGGCGCATCATAAGAACCTAATGTATTGAAATCATGTATGTAGTTATTAATTAATTGATTAAAATTACCTCCAAACTCAATTCCAGAAGTAGCACTTGACGCTATTTCACATTTCTCTATACTATTATTTGAACCTAATACTTTTATACTAGCCTTTCCTGATTTAAAGTCTCTGAAGATACCTTGTGTATGGTTTCCATAGAAAGATGAAACTTGAAATAATTTATTATAATTTGCATTTCCAGTAATCTCTATTGCCCCACCAAAGACTGCAAGATTTTTTATTTGTATGTAAGACTTTCCATTTAAGTTAATTGTTAAGTTTCTTCGACGCATTTTAACGTCACCATCAGCTGGTTTGACACCATTAGGGATTTGAACAAATAATTCTTGAGTAGTTTCATTATACCACCATTCATTCTGATAGTCTAAAGCTCCTTTTACACCTTCTAAATAAAAATCTCCTAGATCAGCTGGCGAATGAAAATTACGAATCCAATCGTGAGCCTTATCCCAGTTAAAATTTACTCTTCCCGAACTACTACTTGTTATTCTTTCTTTCCATGCTAACCAACCAGATCCACCTTTATCTCCATAAAAGAATAAAGCACCTCCAGTCCAATCAATTGTTGGTATTTCATCTGATAATAAATAGGCATTATTAATTACTGCTTTTGTACTTCCTCCTTTATTTCTCTTTGAATTTAAAGTAAAAGGTAATCCGTCTTCATTATTTGGCCAACGTGCCAAATCTAAGACCGTATCGTTATACATCACAAAATTTTCTTGCCCCAAGCTTGTAAAAGATACTGTAGTTTTATAAATAGCACCGTTATCTTGTGTCCAACCATTTAACGATTCCATAGCTGATATAACTACTTGCTCTCCAGGATATGATTGAAAAATAATAGGGCTTCCTACTGTTCCAGATCGTTTAGGTGTTAATGTTTCTTCATAGGTACCTGCTCTTATGTATATAATGTCTCCAGGCATAGCTTCAGATGCAGCTTTAGCAATAGTTAGATACGGAGTATTTAATTCACCAGAATTACTATCATTTCCTGTTTTGGATACATAAATATTTCTACCATAAATAGAAGCTATAGTAAAAAAGATAAAAAAATTTATAAAAGTTTTCATTGATAAAATTAGGGGCATTAAGTTTATTTAATTTTTAAAATATTTTAAGAAAAACGACAAAATTACAGAATTGTTTCATAATAAAAGTCAAAATGTCAGTATTTTAAAGTTGGAATATAATTTGACCATAGCTAGAACGTAATCATAAAATGCTAAGGAATGAATTTTAATAATTTTACGATAAAATCGCAAGAAACAATTCAACTTGCACAGCAAATAACACAAGAGCTTGGTCATAATCAAGTTGAAAACGAGCATATTTTTAAAGCTATTTTTCAAGTAGATGAAAATGTACTTCCATTTATTTTAAAAAAACTAAATGTTAATACTGATTTAGTATTACAAGTATTAGATAAACAGCTCGCTAGTTTTTCAAAAGTAAGCGGTACAGATATTATGTTATCTCGTGAAGCTGGAAAAACACTAAACGAAGCCTCTATTATAGCTAAGAAAATGAACGATGAATACGTATCTATCGAACATTTATTGTTAGCTATTTTTAACTCTAAAAGTCAAATTACACAATTCTTAAAAGATCAAGGTGTTAATAAACAGAATTTAAAAACAGCTATCGAGGAGTTAAGAAAAGGAAATAGGGTTACTTCTCAGAGCGCAGAAGAAACGTACAATGCACTAAATAAATACGCGAAAAACTTAAACCAGTTAGCACAGGATGGAAAATTAGATCCAGTAATTGGTAGAGATGAAGAAATACGTCGCTTGCTCCAAATTCTATCAAGAAGAACTAAAAATAACCCGATTTTAATCGGTGAACCTGGAACTGGTAAAACGGCTATAGCTGAAGGTTTAGCACATAGAATAATTCGTGGTGATGTTCCTGAAAACTTAAAAGACAAACAGATTTTTTCTTTAGACATGGGAGCTTTAATTGCTGGTGCTAAGTTCAAAGGTGAGTTTGAAGAGCGTTTAAAATCTGTTGTTAAAGAGGTAACTTCTTCTGAAGGTGATATCGTTTTATTTATCGACGAAATTCACACGCTAGTTGGTGCTGGTGGCGGACAAGGTGCTATGGATGCTGCTAATATTTTGAAACCTGCGCTTGCTCGTGGAGAATTAAGAGCTATTGGTGCAACCACTTTAGATGAATATCAGAAATATTTTGAAAAGGATAAAGCACTAGAACGCCGTTTTCAAAAAGTTACTGTGGACGAACCAGACACAGAAAGTGCTATTTCTATCTTAAGAGGTATTAAAGAGAAATATGAAACACATCATAAGGTTAGAATTAAAGATGAAGCAATTATAGGTGCTGTTGAACTTTCACAACGTTACATTACAAGTCGTTTTTTGCCAGATAAAGCTATTGATTTAATGGATGAAGCTGCAGCAAAATTAAGAATGGAGATAAATTCTAAACCTGAAGAGTTAGATGTATTAGATCGTAAAATAATGCAGCTAGAGATTGAGATAGAAGCCATAAAAAGAGAGAATGATGAAGTTAAATTAAAATCGTTATATGCTGATATAGCCAATTTGAAAGAAGATCGTAACGATATTAATGCAAAATGGCAGTCAGAAAAAAGTGTTGTTGATACAATTCAAACATTAAAAACAGATATTGAAAACTATAAACTTGAAGCTGAAAAAGCTGAACGTAATGGTAATTATGGTAAGGTAGCAGAGTTGCGTTACGGAAAAATAAAAGAGGCACAAGAAGCTCTCGAAAAGCAACAAACACTTCTTTCTGAGCAACAAAAAAATGAAACCTCTTTAATTAAAGAGGAAGTTACTTACGACGATATTGCTGAAGTTGTAGCAAAATGGACAGGTATTCCACTTACGAAAATGCTACAATCTGAACGTGAAAAACTGCTACATTTAGAAAATGAGTTGCAACAACGTGTTGTAGGACAAGAGGAAGCTATCGAAGCTGTTTCAGATGCAGTAAGACGTTCAAGAGCTGGCTTACAAAACCCAAATAAACCCATTGGTTCTTTTCTTTTTCTAGGAACTACAGGTGTTGGTAAAACTGAATTAGCAAAAGCTTTAGCTGAATATTTATTTGACGACGAAAATGCGATGACTCGTATTGATATGAGTGAATATCAAGAACGTCATTCAGTGAGTAGATTAGTTGGCGCTCCTCCTGGTTATGTTGGTTATGATGAGGGAGGACAGCTTACTGAAGCAGTACGAAGAAAACCTTATTCTGTTATTTTATTAGATGAGATTGAAAAGGCACACCCTGATACATTCAATATTCTGTTACAAGTTTTAGATGAAGGTAGATTAACAGACAACAAAGGACGTGTAGCAGACTTTAAAAATGCAATTGTAATTATGACTTCAAATATGGGAAGTCATATCATTCAAGAAAAGTTTGAAACACTAAAAGGAGATATCGATTCTGCAATGGATTTAGCAAAAACAGAAGTTCTAGGCTTACTAAAACAGACGGTACGCCCTGAATTCTTAAATAGAATTGATGATATTGTACTGTTCACCCCTCTGTCAAAAAATAATATCAAAAGTATTGTTAGGTTGCAATTGAATAATGTTCAAAAGATTACTGCTGAACAAAACATAACACTTGATGCTACAGAAGAAGCTATAACCTATTTAGCTAAGAAAGGGTATCAACCAGAATTTGGTGCAAGACCTATAAAGAGAGTTATTCAAAAAGAAGTACTGAATCAATTGTCTAAAGAAATACTTTCAGGAAAAATTACAAGTGATAGTATTATTTTATTAGATGAATTCGACGATCAATTAGTCTTTAGAAATCCTTTGCAAGACGAGGAAGAGTAAATTTTAAAGTCATAAAAATCCTAACATTATGTTAGGATTTTTTATTTGTAAGATTTTATTGTTTCTTCGTACTTATTATCAAACCTTCACTATTATGAAACCTTACTTGTACGCTACTTTTCTAATCTTACTTTTCTCTTGCAAAACTAAAGAGACAAAAAAACTACAAAAAGGAAGCTATAGAGCTTCATTGGAAATTCAGGATAATAAAACTATACCTTTTACTTTTGAAGTTAAGAATGCAGAATATTTAACCATTTTTAATGCAGAAGAAATTATTCCGGTTAAAGAAATTACTTACGATAATGATTCTGTAAAAATACAGTTACCTTATTTCGAAGGATATCTAACAGCCAAAATTAATGGTAAGGAATTGAATGGTTATTTTGTAAAGAAGAACTTAAATCGTATCGTTCCTTTTGTAGCCGTTTCAGGAAAATCTAGATTTCCTGTAACATCAAAACCTAAATATGCTATAAATGGAAGCTGGGAAACTGTATTCAGTCCAGATACTGAAAAAGATCGTTATATCGCAAAAGGAATTTTTTCTCAAAATAAAAATAAAGTTACAGGAACGTTTAGAACTACTACTGGAGATTATAGATTTTTAGAAGGTGTTATTAATGGTGATGAATTACAATTATCTACGTTTGATGGTGCACACGCATTTTTATTTACTGCTAAAGTTACAGACTCTACTATGAATGGTTATTTTTATTCGGGTAATCATTGGAAAGAACCTTTTACAGCTAAACTTAATAACAATTACGAATTACCTAATGATGAGTCTTTAACTTTTTTAAAAGAGGGTTATGGAACTATTGAGTTTTCTTTTCCAAATAAAGAGGGGGAACTCATCTCGTTAGAAGATAAAGTATATGAAGATAAAGTTAAAGTGATACAAATCATGGGAACTTGGTGCCCTAATTGTTTAGATGAAAGTAAGTATTATACTGAATTTTATAAGAAATACAATACCAAAGGAGTTGAATTTATTGCATTGGCTTTTGAAGTTGCCAAAACATCAGAAGAAGCTTTTGAATTGATTAATAGGTTTACCAAACAAACTGGAATTAAGTACCCTATTTTATTAGCACAACATGGTTCTGCTAGTAAAATTTCTGCTCAAGAGAAATTACCGATGTTAAATCATGTACTTTCGTATCCAACTACAATTTTTATAGATAAAAAAGGAAAAGTGAGAAAGATTCATACGGGTTTTAATGGTCCTGCGACTGGACAAAAATATATTGATTTTAAAACAGATTTTGAAGCTTTTATTAATGAGTTGATCAATGAGAAATAGATTTTAATTATTTAATATGAGTTCGACGTAAAAAATCAGACGAGAAACGTTAAAATTTATCATGTGCATCATCATCACGAAGCCATTTAAACTGAGGTAATGTTTCTTTTCTACAGAATATTACAAATATTCTATTATGGAATGAGTTATGTTATCTTTTTGGAAAAGCGATTTGCAATATTTTTCCACCTTTTATCAGGTTTCACCTTCTTAGTTTTTATTTGAACTAAATATTCAGGCAATTTTATTGAAAGAATAGCTCTTACAGTCTAATTACCTCATTTATAGGTATTGGTAAATCAACACCTTCTTTGACGAAACGCTTGTGTACAAATTCTTTCAAGGCACATTTTCCTTTAAATTCTTGAAAAGGTTCATTCATCCAAACATAGGCTCTAATATGTATGTAGCTCTCATGAATGTCTATAACACGAATATCTATAGAAGTCGCTTCTTCCTCCATAACCATAGGAAGTTTAACCGCTTCTTCTTGAATTATTTTTCTTGCTAAATCAATATCAGCTTTCAAACCTAGCTTGAAATTATTGAAACTCAATACGTGGGAATCTTGAATAGTGTGATTTAGAATAGAGTCAGTACTTATAACTGAGTTTGGTATGATAAGGCGTTTATTCTCAAAGTTATTTATAACGGTGTGGCGCAATGTTATGTCTTCAACGATTCCTACTCTAGATTCATCTAACTTTATATAATCTCCTACCCTAAATGGTTTGAAAATTACAATAAATGCTCCTGCAATTAAATTTGATAAAGCTGCTTGAGCAGCAAAACCCAGTATTGCAGCAATAATACCAGCCCCAGAAAAGATAAGTGTGGCCTTACTTCTAAGTAAGGGAACGGTAAACACAATATAACCTAAAGCAAAAATTCCTATAAAAAACTTAACAGAATTTCTAAAAAATTGAATGCTCGTTCTTCCGTATTGATCCTTTTTTCGCGATTTTAGAATTAACAGAATAAAATATCTGATAATTCTTGATAAAACCCATGAAATAAAGGTTATAAAAATCACATATACTACTATTCCCGAAAAAGAATCTAGATCAAAATCATATTTAAATAACAATCCTATCATACTATTGAAAAACTAAATGCTTTTTTTGCATGGATCGTTGTCGTGTCGAAGACTGGTAGCGAAACATCGTCTTGCTGAATTAATAATGGTATTTCAGTACACCCTAAGATAACACCTTCAATTGCTTGTTCTGCACTAATTTTGTGTATGATATCAATATACTTTTCTTTTGAATTTTTATTGAGAATTCCTCTAGATAGTTCTTTATAAATAACATTATGGATAGTTGATCGATCTTCTTCATTAGGAATAATCGTCTCTATACCATAACTTTTCAAGACATCGGAATAAAAAGTTTTCTCCATTGTATATTTAGTTCCTAATAGAAGTACTTTTTGAAATTTCTTTTTTTGTATTTGCTCTGCTGTGGCTTCAGCAATATGGATAATAGGGATACTAATTTCTTTTCTAACCGCTTCAACAGTTAGATGCATTGTATTTGCACAAATTACGATACAACTAGCTCCAGATTTTTCTAATTGAACAGCTGCATTTGCTGTTATATCATTCAAAAGATCCCATCTTCCAGTTGTTTGTAATTTAGAAACCTCTCCAAAATCAAAAGAATGGATTAGTAATTTAGCTGAATGACTTCCTCCGAATCTATCGTTTGCTAATTTATTTAGCGTTTGATAATACATGATAGTTGATTCGGGTGTAATACCTCCTATTAGTCCTATTGTTTTCATTTAAAATAGTGCTGTTTGATTTTCGTCTTCTTCATCTCCTCCTTCTTTCTTCTTTTTTATTGCAGCCTGTAAAGCCTTATTAGCTTTATCTACTTTAAGAGTACCTTCTTCTTTTTCAGCTTCTTCATTAACGTGCTCTTCTTCATTTACTTCTATATTTTCCACCTTCTCCTCTTCAGGTTCTTCATAAGGTAATGATTCTAACAAATTAACAGTTCTAATCTTAGCTATGGTAAGCTGGTTTCCTATTGCCTTGATTCCTTTTATAGCTATGAACTCTTCAAAGTTCACTTCCATTTTTGGTAAGTTTCTCTTTGAAAAAATAACTTCAACTACAGGTCTATAATCTGTTGCAACAATTTGTAGTTGAGATTTTTCGTGATCTGTAATGAATACTTCTTCTTTATCGGTAGCTTCTAACAAAAAACGTTTTACAAAATAACGTTCTTTTGCTCCATCAAAATAAATAGCAGAAATCGGTTTTTTAGGCTTCCATTTTTCCAATACGATCATATCGTTATCAAAATGAGTAGTTAGATCTGGAGTTATAGCCTTTATTTTTCCTGATTGTGTTATTATTAAAATTTTATCCTCTGCTTTAAATTCTCCGAGTAATTCTCCTCTATCATCTACATTTAAACGTCTTACTGTGTCATCAAACCATATTTTACGAGGTTTCAATGTTGAAACACCTGCCTCTTTAAATTCGACTTTCTTGATACCGTGTTTAGAAACTAAATTACCTCTAACACTTCTACTTTTAATCGCTAAATCGGCAAAATCGATATCCCATTTCAGCTTTTTTATGCTACCAACAGCTCTCAATAAAATGGTAACTACTTCTGCTTCTCCATTCGGGTTTGCTGTAAAATAAAGCACTTTAGATCCTTTACTTCCATTTGTTAAGTCATACTCCTTGTCTCTAGTAACTGAAGTAACATTGAAACGTTTCATATAACTTGGTCCTCGTGTGCCGTCTTTATAAATCATGTTATATACCGTTCTTTTGTCTTTCTTCTTAAAAACAGCAATATGAATAATCCCTTTACCTACAAATGTTTTTGATCCAACTTTAGTAACTAACATTGTTCCATCTTCTCTGAAGATAATAATATCATCGATATCGGCACAGTCAGACACAAATTCATCTTTCTTCAACGATGTTCCTATAAATCCTTCTTCTCTATTGACATATAATTTAGCGTTTCGCATCACTACTTTTGTAGCCACAATATCGTCGAAAATACGAATTTCGGTTTTACGTTCTTTTCCTTTACCGTATTTGTCTTTTAAGTTTTTAAAATAATCTACAGCGTATTCTATTAAATGATCTAAGTGATGCTTTACCTCGGCGATTTTCTCTTCAAGACCTTCAATGAATTGTTTTGCTTTATCGATATCAAACTTTGAAATCTTTTTAATTCGAATTTCAGTTAAACGTACAATATCTTCCTCAGTTACTGCTCGTTTTAAATGCTTAACATGTGGCGCTAATCCTTTATCTATTGCTTCTATTACACCTTTCCAAGTTTCTTGTTCTTCAATATCACGATAGATTCTATTTTCAATAAAAATACGCTCTAAAGAAGCAAAATGCCATTGTTCTTCTAATTCGTGTAATTGTATTTCTAGCTCACGTTTTAATAATTCAACTGTAAAATCAGTTGACTTTTTAAGCACTTCAGAAACACCTATAAAAATTGGTTTATTATCTTCAATAATACAACTTAGCGGAGAAATTGAATTTTCACAACTTGTAAAAGCATATAAAGCATCAATAGTTTTATCTGGTGAAATATTTGGTGGTAAATGCACTAAAATTTCAACATTGGCTGCAGTATTATCTTCAATCTTCTTTATTCTAATTTTACCCTTTTCATTGGCTTTTAAAATACTATCTATTAAAGACGTAGTAGTTGTACCAAAAGGGATTTCAGTAATTACTAGAGTTTTTTTATCGTATTGAGAAATTTTAGCTCTTACACGAACTTTACCTCCTCTTTTTCCGTCGTTATAATTCGTAAAGTCAGCAATTCCTCCTGTTAGGAAATCTGGAACAATAGTGAAACTTCTACCTTTTAAATATTTTATAGAAGCATCTATTAATTCATTGAAATTATGAGGAAGAATTTTAGTTGATAATCCTACTGCGATTCCTTCTGCTCCTTGCGCTAATAATAATGGAAATTTTACAGGTAAGTTTACTGGTTCTTTTTTACGACCATCGTAAGAAGCCTGCCATTCTGTAGTTTTTGGGTTGAAGACAACGTCTAAAGCTAGTTTAGATAAACGTGCTTCAATATAACGGGAAGCTGCAGCTCTATCTCCTGTTAAGATATTACCCCAGTTTCCTTGCATGTCTATTAGTAATTCTTTTTGTCCCATTTGTACCATAGCATCGGCAATGGATGCGTCTCCATGAGGATGGTACTGCATGGTATGACCAACAATATTCGCTACTTTATTATAACGACCATCATCTAAGTCTTTCATAGAATGCATAATACGACGCTGTACAGGTTTAAAACCATCTTCTATTGA
This sequence comes from Tenacibaculum sp., assembly GCA_020629275.1. GTDB lineage: Bacteria > Bacteroidota > Bacteroidia > Flavobacteriales > Flavobacteriaceae > Polaribacter. The sequence goes on from JAHDDQ010000080.1 coordinate 10,728, forward strand.
AGGGACTGCACGTTCTAGAATTACATAAGAAGCATAATCTAAAAACCAATCTTTATACATTCCTGTTACCTTAGTAATAGATTCTGTATTTTCGGATTGATTTTCGTTGACTAATTCTTCGTCGTGTTCGTAATTGTTGTTTTCTTCGCTCATTTAATAACGTTTATACGTTTTTGAGTTATTTTTAACTTGATTATTCTCTACTTGAATAGTTTATTCTTCGGTTTCTATTAAATCTTGTTCTACTTTAAGGTTTTCTATGATAAATTTTTGACGGTCTGGTGTATTTTTACCCATATAGAATTGTAGCATTTGATCAATAGACATTTCTTTGTCAAGCATAACAGGATCTAAACGAATATCATCTCCGATAAAATGAACAAATTCGTTAGGAGAAATCTCACCCAATCCCTTAAATCGTGTTATTTCAGGTTTTCCTCTTAATTTCTGAATTGCTTCTTGTTTTTCTTTTTCAGAATAACAATAATAGGTTTCTTTTTTATTACGGACTCTAAATAAAGGCGTTTCTAAAATATATAAATGTCCTTCTTTTATGACTTCTGGAAAGAATTGTAAAAAGAAGGTAATTAATAACAAACGAATATGCATACCATCGACATCGGCATCTGTAGCTATTACAATGTTGTTGTAGCGTAAACCTTCTAAACCGTCTTCAATATTTAATGCAGATTGTAATAAGTTAAACTCTTCATTTTCGTACACTATTTTTTTAGTTAATCCGTAAGAGTTTAATGGTTTTCCTTTTAAACTAAAAACTGCTTGTGTATTTACATTACGTGATTTAGTGATTGAACCAGAAGCAGAATCTCCCTCGGTAATAAATAGTGTTGTATCTAAATAACTTTCTTTTTTTGTATCTCCGAAATGAATACGACAGTCACGAAGTTTTTTATTGTGTAAACTTGCTTTCTTTGCTCTGTCTTTTGCTAGTTTGCGTATGCCTGATAGTTCTTTACGTTCTTTCTCTGCTTGAAGTATTTTCCTTTGTAATGCTTCAGCAATATCGGTGTTTTTATGTAAGTAATTGTCTAATTTAGTCTTTACAAAATCATTAATATAGGTTCTTACTGTTGGTAAGTCTCCTCCCATATCTGTAGAACCTAGTTTTGTTTTTGTTTGACTTTCAAAAACAGGTTCCATTACTTTTATAGAAATTGCTGAAATAATTGATTTTCGAACATCTGAGGCTTCGAAATTCTTTCCGTAAAATTCCCTAACCGTTTTTACGATTGCTTCCCTAAATGCTGCTTGATGCGTTCCTCCTTGGGTTGTATGTTGACCATTAACAAAAGAATGGTATTCTTCTGAATATTGTGTTTTACTATGCGTTATAGCAACTTCAATATCATCTCCTTTCAAATGAATTATCGGATACAACATATCGTCTTGATTGTTGTTGTCTTCTAATAAATCTTTTAATCCATTTTCTGAATAATATTTTTCACCATTAAAAACAATGGTTAATCCTGGATTTAAATACACATAATTCTTGAGTAATCGAATTACATACTCAGGACGATATTTATAATTTTTAAAAATAACTTCATCGGCAATGAAGGTTACTTTTGTTCCTCTTCTTCGTGAAGTTTCTTCTAATAATTCTTGATTGGTAAGATTTCCTTTCTCAAATTCTGCGGAAGCTGATTTACCGTCTCGTGTACTTTCCACTCTAAAAAAAGTAGATAACGCGTTTACCGCTTTTGTTCCAACCCCGTTTAATCCAACGGATTTTTTAAAGGCACGACTATCGTATTTACCTCCTGTATTCATTTTGGAAACTACATCTACAACTTTACCTAAAGGAATACCACGTCCGTAATCTCTTACGATTACTTTATTTCCTTGAATGGAAACCTCGATAGTTTTTCCTGTTCCCATTACAAATTCATCGATAGAATTATCGAGAACCTCTTTTACCAGAATATAAATTCCGTCATCGGGAGAAGATCCGTCACCTAATTTTCCGATATACATACCTGGTCGCATTCTGATATGTTCTTTCCAATCGAGTGAACGAATATTATCTTCGGTATACTTTGTTTCTTGCGTCATAAAAATCTTAGAAAAATGAAGTGTATGCTAAAATAAGACTTACCTTTAAATAACAAAAAACTCTGTTAAGATAGTTATTAACAGAGTTTCTAATTTACTTGTAATGAATAACCGTTTTTTACCTAATAATAATCTTTTTAACTAGTTTTTCATTTTCGGTTTCTAATAATACAAAGTATAATCCTGGTACTAAGTTTAGGTTATAATCAATTTTATACTCTTCTTCATCTGTCACTTTTTTATAATCGATCATACCGTTACTTAGTAAGCTGTAAATTTTTACACTTACATTATTTTTCTCTCGTAACTTTAAATCGATTGAAAATACTCCCGAAGAAGGATTAGGATAAATAACGAAATCTCTAATCATAGGCGAAGACGATGCGTTATCACCTTGATTATTTGAATCTACATCGGCGTGTGTTACAATTACTTTTTTTGTGGTAAAAAACTCACAGTTTCCTTTTTTAGAATAAAATGTAATTTCATATTCTCCTTCAGTATCGAAGTATAACTCTACATATTCCGACGTTTTATCTTTTATTATGGCATTTGCTGGTAGCATCCACTCTATTTCGTCAGGTACATGATCACTTACATTAACAGCTACAAAAGGTTCATTTACAAAGGCTATAGTAGACACAAAGAAATCTGAAGATACTTCTTGACTCGATCTTTTTATTTCTATTTGATCTTCTACCATACATCCGTCTGTATTAGTGGCTATTACAGTATAAATTCCTTCTTCTTTAACTTCTATAACTCTTTCTTCACTAGTAAAACCATTATTAGATGTCCAACTATAGTTAACTCCGTTATCTATAGATGCGTCCAGAATATAATTTTGTCCTTCACACAATGTAACGTCTTTGCCTAAATCTAATTTTAGTTTTTCTGGATTTTCAATCGTATACGATTGTACTATTTGACAGCCTTTACTATCCGTGATTATTACTTCATGTACTCCAGCCGATAAATCGTTAACATCTTTGGAAAGAGTTCCATTACTCCACTCATAAGTATACGGTGGTGTACCTCCAGAAATATTAATACTAATGTTTCCATCATTCCCTTCAAAACATGTAGGATTTACTAGGTTTTCGTTTATAATAACTAATGCAGGTGGTGGTGTTAACGATATATTACTTGAAGTTTTACATCCATTTGCATCTACAATAGTTAACTCATAACTACCTGAAATAAGATTATCTATAGTCGTTTCGTTACTCCCTGTACTCCATAAATAAGTATACGGTGCTGTACCTCCAGTTATAGTTGCACTTAACGTCCAATCGTTGCCTGTACCACAATTTTCATATTGTGAATTTAATGTTAATTCAAGAATAACAGGTTCTTTAAATGTATACAAACTACTTGTAACGGTATTTGAATTTGCATCCATTACATCTACATAGTATACACCATCACTTAATCCTTCAACAATAGATGATGTGCCTAAAACTGTTGTAGAACCTTCTTTATACCATGCGTAAGTATATCCTGAAACTCCTCCTTTTACATTTGCTTTAAGTTTACCATCATCAGCTCCATTACAACTAATAACAGATTGTTGTACAATGGTAACTTCTAATCTTGGTGGTGCTGTTAGACCAAAATCTTTAGTAAGACTACAGTTATTTGCATCTGTAACTATTACCCTGTAATTTCCTGCTTTTAACCCTGACACTGAGTTAGAGTTTACAGGAATTAGAGTTCCTGTTTCATTGAACCATTCATAGTTATATGGTGTTGTTCCTCCTACTACATCAATAGAAATAGAACCGTTTGCTAAATTAAAACCTGAAGGATTTATCAAACTTTCTTTTTCTACTACTAAAATAGGTGGTTCAGTTATGGTTATTTCAAAATCAGGAGTACCTGAATTATTTAAAGCCAAACAATTATTAGCATCTTTAACTTGAAGTGTATAAGTGTTACTTTCTAAATTGTTTACCTTAATTCTATTTCCAACTACTTTTTCCCAAGTATTAAAACCTGACTGAGCTCTATATCTGAATTCATAAATGCCACTACCGCCTTCAATTTCTACTTCAAAACTTCCATCGTTAGCTTCAAAACAATTAAGTTCTATCGCTTTAATTGTTAATTTTATTTCATCAGGCTCTGTAACATTAAAAACAGCACTTTGCTCTTCAATTCCTTCCGCGTTACTAACTACTACATAATAACTTCCAGCTGGAATATCTTTGAGTTGTTTAGTTGTACTAATTAATTGATTAGTAGCAGCATTGTACCATTCGTAATTGTTACCACCTACACCTCCAACTGTAACAACATCCAGAATAGCATTTGATGCATTGTAGCATTTAATTTCCTGTATTTGAATTATAGATACAAGCAACTCCCCTGGACTAGCTAAATTGTATGTTTCATTTATGATACAACCACCTGTATCTGTAACCGTAATTGTATATTTCCCTTCTGCTAAATTTTCAATTTTGTGACTTAAATTATTGCTTGATGAGTTTGCAACTATATTTCCTGTTTCATCTTTCCATTCATATGTGTATGGTGCAATTCCCCCAGTGATGAATATTTCTATACTACCATCATCAATTATATTTGATGTTGGTCGAACAAGCTTAACTCGAGTAATATCATATTCTGCAGGTTCTTCAATTTTAACATCTGTATTAATAACACATCCATTATTGTCTGTAATTGAAACAGAATACACTCCTGCTGTTAAGTTATCTAATCGACTAGCATCTATACTTGTATGTGACCAATTGTATGTATATGGTGCAACTCCTCCAGCTA
>JAHDDQ010000081.1 GCA_020629275.1 Tenacibaculum sp.
TAACGTTGCAAGGTACACCATTACATACTTTTCAAGATTACATTGCGAATGCGCATGTGAATGCAGGTAAAAATATATATAACGATGAAAAAGCTGTTAGCTTAATTGTAGATTCAATTTCTAAACTCTTAATAATAGAAAGAGAGATTTTAGAGATTTCTGATCAAATGAATGATGAAGGAACAAACTCAATGATGAGTGATTTTATCTCAGAACAAGAAAAAACAATATGGATGTTTAACGCATGGTTAAATTAATATTAAGAGCTAATATTTATAATAATTCTAATTATTTAACTTAAGTTTAAGAAGGTAACTTTTTGTTAATAGCAATTTAAAATGAGATTGATGATGTATTTACGATAGTGTTCTTTTTTTGTAAGGGAATAAATCAAAAACTATTATAAATACAATGAAAAATTTAAAACTTGGATTAATTGGACTATTAAGTCTTTCTATCTCTTTTAGTGTATTAACTAGCTGTGAAGATGGTAAAGATGGGTTAAATGGAGTTGATGGACAAGATGGAGTTGACGGTACGAACGGTACTGATGGTTCTGATGCAACATTATTTTTAGCATCATCTGATACACCTAATTTTTTAAAGGTTACACCAGATTTTGTTGGATTGAAAATTACTCCAATTTTATCATCTGAGGACGTAATACCAAATACACCTGATTTTGTTTACGGATCAATGGCAGATGGGGCTGGTTTATTAGCTGAGACCGATGGAACGTTCACATTAATTAATAACATCGAGGCAGATTATTCAATTGCTAGAATTAAATTAAATAAGAATTTAAGACCTATATCTGGTGAATATATTCTGAATGCAGGAGCAACAGCAGAAACAGCTCAGTGTTCAGGATCTATGATTACTCCAGAAGAACACGGATTTGGACCACTTTATTTATCAGGTGGAGAATGGGGTGGAGCTTCAAAAGGAGTTTTTGCTACAGATCCTTACAAGTCTACAACTACTGCTGGGTCGGCTACTATGTTACCAGCTTTGGGGCAATGGTCAACAGAAAATGCAGTAGCTTTAAATAAAGAGGCTTACACAGGTAAAACGGTTGTTTTTATAGGAGACGATCAAGGAGATAACTTTGTGCCATCAGGTCATTTAGGAATGTACGTTGGAAATCAAGGAGATTTAAATGGAGGAAAGTTATATGGGTTAAAAGTTACTACTGCTGGTGTAGATTATGAAGTAGATATGACTGAAGGAACTCAATATGATGTTGAGTTTGTTGAATTAGAAGAAACAGAGATTAATGCTTTAGATGCTGAATGTAAAGCAAAAGGTCTTATGGGATTCTCTCGTTTGGAAGATATCGATTGGAGAAGAGGTTCTGCTTCAAACAACAGAGAAGTTTATTTTGCAGTAACAGGAAGAGATAAGCCAGATTTAGTAGGGAAAGGAACAATTTCTGGACGTATTTACAAAGTGGTTTTAAATGAGAATGATCCAACTGGAGCGGCAAAAATTACTTGTGTATTAGATGGTGATGTAGCAGGAGGTAAAGCTGAAGAATTTCTTTCACCAGATAACATTTTAGTTACTGAAAACTACGCATACATTCAAGAAGATCCAGCAATTGCACCAACAGGAAATAAAGTACATTATGCAAGATTGTATCAATACAATTTAAAAACAGGTGAATTAAAAGTTGTTGCAGAATGCGATCAGATTACTGCTTCGTCTAAAGGTTACGGTAATACAAGTAAAGCTTGGGAGGTAACAGGTATGATAGATGTTACAGATATCGTAAAGAATGGAAAAAATTCGTTCTTAGTAATCACTCAAAATCATGGATGGGAACCAGCAGATGGAACTTCATTTACAGATCCTAAAGCGAATCCAGATTTAAGTAGAAGAAAAGAAGGTTCTGTTTTACACTTAATCACTGGCTTAGAAAGATAAGAAATGACAAGTAAAAACATACGTCAAGCTAAGACATACCTTTGTGTATGTCTTTTGCTTTTAATGATAGGCTGTGTAAAAAAGAACGATAAATATCAATCAATTAACACAGTTTCTAATCAGATAAAGGCTTTGTATTCTGGATATTTGAATAATGCGGTTAATCATTTAAACAAAGTTCAATTAGACGGAACTCGAACTATAAATGAACAACGAGAAAACTACGTATTGGCCAGGAAAAATTTTAAACTTCTTGAGCCAATTTTGGCGTTTTCAGATAAAAACAATTATAAATCGCTAAATGCACCTAATATAATAGTTGTAAAAGGAGAAGAAAGTAATGACACTAAAGTTAGTAATCCTTTAGGTTTCCAAGTTATTGAAGAAAACCTGTATGAAGAAGTCGTAGATACTTTAGCATTAAATAGAGCGGTAACAGTTACAAGTGCTAGATTAGCACTTATTAAAAATAATTTAACTGTTAAACTAAAGGATTATCATATTATTTGGTTGCTTAGAGACCAAATAACAAGAATAGCAACTACAGGTATTACGGGATTTGATTCGCCAGTTTTAAATCAATCATTATTAGAAAGTAGTTACACGTATGAAACAATAATAAATCTTATTAAAATCCACGAAGCAAAGTTTACTTCTAAAAAGTTAATGAACGATTTTATAGAAGAAATAAATGCAGCAGGTAAAGCTTTAAAGCATGAATTTGAAACGTTTGACAGATATAGTTTTATAAAAAATCATACTGACAAGCAGTTAAAACTATTAGTGAGCATTCAAGAAGATTGGAATGTGAAATTTCCTTTTGAGATGGCACTATCAAACACAATGACTTCTCTTTTTTCTGATCAAACTATTAATTTAAACTATTTTTCAGACCATCTTAGCGATACTACGAATTTAGCAGAGAAAGTTGCTTTTGGAGAAGAGTTATTTAACGATAAATCATTATCTAAAGATTATAATATGGCGTGTGCTACTTGTCATGTAAAAGAGCTTGCTTTTACAGACGGTAGAAAAACATTTGATGCTCATCAAACAAGAAATACACCTACAGTAGCTTATTCAGCTTACCAAAGAGGTTTTTTTATGGATGCTAGGGCTGGTAGTTTAGAAGGACAGGTCGTTGGTGTAGTAGAAAATCACAACGAGTTTAATATGTCTATGGATTCAGTTGTAAATAGGATATTACAAAAACAAGAATACAAAGAAAAGATAAACAGTTTATATAAGAACAAACGTATTGATTTTAATATACGACATGCAATAGCTTCTTATATTAGAACATTAAATACCTTCAACTCCAAGTTTGATAAGAATATAAGAGGAGAAGAAGCCACATTAACAGATGAAGAAAAACTAGGATTTAACTTGTTTATGGGAAAAGCATTATGTGCTACCTGCCACTTTGCTCCAGTCTTTAATGGAACTGTACCACCAAATTATACAGATACAGAACTTGAGTTTATTGGTGTACCTGCATCTAAGGATACAATTAATCCGACATTATCTGCAGATTTAGGAAGATATAATCTATTCAAGACGAAAGAGCGTAAACACTTCTTTAAAACACCAACGGTTAGAAATGCGGCAAAAACAGCACCGTACATGCATAATGGAGTATATACTACATTAGAAGAGGTAATGAATTTCTATAACAAAGGAGGAGGCGTAGGTTTAGGTATTCATAATGAATATCAAACATTACCATTTGATGATCTTAGTTTAACCAAGAAAGAAATAAATGCGATCATTGCTTTCACAACAACATTAACAGATAACGATTATTAAAAGTTGTTTTTTAGATGCAAAAACTCCTTAAATGTACTTTAAGGAGTTTTTTTGTTTAAAAAGTGTAATTTTACAAGGCATACTTCAACTAAGTTTTATAAAAACATAAATCATGAGAAAACTAATTTTATTAATTCTACTAACAAGTATAAGTTTTAGTTGTAAAACTGAACAAAAAAAGAAATCTTTAGAGGAAAAGAAAGAAGTAAAAAATACGGTATATCCAGATGCAATCGCAGCTGTTTTTGAAAAGCACGGTGGAATAGCCGCTTGGCAAAAGCAGAGATTTTTAACTTACACAGTAAAAGGAGAAGAGCACACTACAGATTTACATTCAAGAAAAGCATTAATAACTTCAGAAAATTATTCATTAGGATTTGACGGAAAAGAAGTATGGCTACAACAGAAAGATTCTACAGCGTTTAAAAGTAATCCTGAATTTTACTATAATTTGTATTTTTACTTTTATGCAATGCCGTTTGTACTAGCAGATGATGGAATCATCTATACCGACGTAGCACCTTTACAGTTTGAAGGCGTATCGTATCCTGGAATTAAAATAGCATACAAAGCAAACGTTGGGGTATCACCAGATGATAATTACTTTATATATTACCATCCAGAAACTAAACAAATGGCTTGGTTAGGGTATACAGTTACGTATTTCAGCAAAAAGCCATCAGATAAATTCAATATCATAAGATATAATGATTGGGAAAATGTTAACGGTTTTCTATTACCTAAATCAATAACTTGGTACAATAAAAATGAAAATGGAGTTCCGACTGAACCTGCAGGTGAACCAGTACAATTTACATCACCATTAATCAGCCAAGCACCATTAGCAGACAATTTTTTCAAAAACCAAACTAAATAATCAACTAACAAATAACAAAACATTATGAGTACTAAATATATATGGAAAAAAGAGTACACATTAGTCTTAGTGGCTAATTTACTATACATTGTTTTCTTTTTCATAATCACTAACATATATACTAAATAAAATACTCATGCAATATTTAGACTGGATTGTACTTTCAATAACATTATTGTTTATTGTAGTTTATGGAGCTTGGAAAACCAGAGGAAGTAAAAATGTTGAAGACTATATAAAAGGAGGAAACGAAAGTAAATGGTGGACAATAGGTCTTTCAGTAATGGCAACACAAGCCAGTGCGATAACATTTTTATCAACACCTGGTCAAGCATTTCACAGCGGAATGGGTTTTGTACAGTTTTATTTTGGTTTACCTATAGCTATGGTTATCATATGTTTAGTGTTTATTCCAATATATCACAAACTGAACGTATACACAGCATACGAATATTTAGAAAGTAGATTCGATTTAAAAACAAGAACACTTACAGCCATACTTTTCTTAATACAAAGAGGTTTGGCTGCAGGGATAACCATTTTTGCACCTGCAATTATACTGTCCGCTGTTTTAGGTTGGGATTTAATAACCCTAAACGTTAGTATAGGTCTTTTAGTAATTGTATATACAGTAAGTGGTGGAACAAAGGCAGTTAGTGTAACCCAAAAACAACAAATGGCAATAATCTTTTCAGGAATGTTTATTGCCTTTTATTTAATATTAGATTATTTACCTGATGGAATAACTTTCGGTAAAGCTTTAGAAATTGCTGGAGCAAGTGATAAAATGAAAGTATTAGATTTTTCATTAGATCTTAATAATAGATATACCGTTTGGACGGGTATTCTTGGAGGAACTTTTTTAATGCTTTCTTACTTCGGAACAGATCAAAGTCAAGTACAACGTTACTTATCTGGGAAATCTGTTAAAGAAAGTCAATTAGGGATGATCTTTAACGGTTTATTGAAAGTACCAATGCAATTTTTCATCTTACTAGTAGGTGTTATGGTATTTGTGTTTTATCAGTTTAATAGTTCACCATTAAATTTCAATCCTAAAACTAAGGAGGCTATAGCAAGTTCTCAATATGCAGAAGCATATAGCGATTTAGAGAATAAGCATAAAGCAATTGAAGTACAGAAAAAAACACTAATTTTTGAAGGCTTAACTGAAGAAAATAAAAAGCAATTACAAAATCTTAATGAGCAAGATAAGTCACTAAAGAAACAAGCGAAAGCGATTATAAAAAAGGCAGATGCAAAGGTTGAGACAAATGATAAAGATTATGTTTTTATTCATTTTATTTTAAATAACCTTCCTAAAGGTTTAATAGGGTTATTATTAGCAGTAATATTATCGGCAGCAATGTCTTCAACAGCTTCCGAATTAAACGCTTTAGCTTCTACAACTGCAATAGACTTATACAAGAGAAATCAATCGGGAAATAGGAGTGAAGCGCACTATGTTAAGATGTCAAAATGGTTTACATTGGGTTGGGGTGTTTTAGCAATTTTAGTAGCTTGTGTAGCAAACTTATTTGATAATTTAATTCAATTAGTAAATATTATTGGGTCTATTTTTTATGGAAACGTGTTGGGAATATTTTTGTTGGCATTCTTTTTCAAATTTGTAAAATCTAATGCAGTTTTTATTGCTGCACTTATTACACAAATAGTAATTTGTTTGATTTATTATTTCGGAATATTTAAATTAGAACAACAAGGAGTAGCTCCAATAATTAGTTATTTGTGGTTAAACTTCCTAGGAGCTGTATTAGTAGTATATCTTTCATTATTATTAGAGTTCAAATCAACGAACACAAAAACGAGATTTATTTTAGGACTCATTACTATAGGGATTATTAAAATTATAGTCGACTTATTCTTAGGAGAATCACTGAATATCTTTCACGTTGTTTACTTGATATTAATGTTCATTTCAATAGGTGTTTTCAATAATAAAGCATTACCAAATGTTAGTCGTGAGTAATACAAGGTGTATAGGATAGTGGAAAGTATACGTAAAATCAGATTCAATATTATTTTAGACCAAATGAATAAGGATCTGCAATAAGTATAAGAGTCATGGGAATAAACGGAATTGTTTGTTATTTATTACATGTAAAAGTGTACACATATAGTTATTAACCTAATAAAAAAACTCGAGGAAATTTCCTCGAGTTTTTTATTTTTTGTAGTAATTCTTGAAAGAATTATTAAGCTCCCCATTTCTTAAGAGCATCTTTATTCATTTTAATATAATCAGCATTTCCTGCCTTTTCAGCATGCATTAAAGAAGCTTTAGCTGCTTTAATAGCTCCAGCTTTGTCTCCAGCTTTCTCGTGGATTAAAGACTGCTTACGTAAATACCAAAAACGAGGCTTGTCTTTAGTCATTTCAACAGCTTTACCAATCCACATTTTAGCTTTATTAATATCTTTTCCTTCTTCCATATAGTAAGAAGCTGCAGCATAATAATCGTTAGCACCAGGACCAGCCATAACCTTGTCGATATTTGCAGTAACAGCTTTGTCAGTAGGAACTTCAAATTTGATACCAGCTTATGTATTTTCCCATAAAATTCCTAAAACAGCAGAACCATTCATAACATCATCAATAGTTATTGTAAAAGTTTCAATTAACATAGGCATAGTTTGCACTTTAACATTAGTTGTTAAAGCCACTTTTCTATCATCCCATTGTCTTGGAGTTCCCCAGTTATTTGTATCGTTATAAAACATAACTTCCCAAGAAGAAGCGCTTGGTTTTGTGAAAATAGCATACGATCCTTTCTTAAGAGACTTTCCATCGATTGTTACATCTTGACTAAAAGTAACAATAGTATTTTTATTAGCTCCTGTTCTCCATAAATTTCCATAAGGAACTAAATTTCCGAAAACTTTTCTTCCTTTAACTCCGGGTCTTGAATATTCAACGGTTACATCCGTTAAACCTACTTTTTGTTCCAATTTTGAAGAAGGGCTTGGTTGAGGTGCTTCTATTTGTGCATTAACAGATAATCCTAATGTTGCAACAAATAGGCTTAAAAATATTTTTTTCATGATTATAAATTAGTTTGTTTTTGAGTATGCTAAAATTACGGGAAACAGAATCGTTAAATGTTAACAAAAACTTAAAATAGTAGATTGTATCTTTGATAACATGAAAAAATATATCTCTGAATTCATAGGCACATTTGCGCTTATTTTTTGTGGTACTGGAGCAATGACTATTAATGAAGTAACCAATGGAGCCATAGGACATGTTGGTATAGCTATTACTTGGGGGCTAATTGTTATGGCTATGATTTATGCTTTTGGTGAAACTTCAGGAGCGCATTTTAACCCAGCTGTATCCATATCGTTTGCTTATGCTAAAAAGTTTTCATGGTCAGAGGTACCAAAGTATATTACAGCGCAAATTTTAGGAGCAATTACTGCAAGTTTACTATTATTATATTTATTTCCTACCAGTGAATTCTATGGAGCTACACTTCCTACAACTGATGCTATGCGAGCTTTCGTATTGGAATTCTTGCTAACATTTTTTTTAATGATAACTATAATAAATGTATCGACGGGAAGTAAAGAGGCAGGTATTATGGCTGGAATAGCCATTGGAGGAGTAGTATTGTTAGAAGCCATGTTTGCTGGCCCAATTACTAAAGCATCAATGAATCCTGCACGATCTATTGCGCCAGCAATAGTATCTGGTCATTATGAGTACTTATGGTTGTATTTAACAGCACCAATTCTCGGTGCTTTATTAGCAGTGCTTACTTGTAAGTTTATTAAAGACGATAATTGTTGTGATGATGATTGTTGATAAAATTGTAAAGAAACCTTTTTTACCTAGTAAGTGTAAAAATTATGTGTATGGATAGTGAATTTGAAATGATTTTTTAATCTAGGTTGAATAATCGTAGTCTATTAGGTCTATGTTTTTCATATATACCTAAATTGATTTCACAATTACTAGGATCTAACTCAGAATAGACAACAGTAAATTTTTTTCCTACACAACCATTAGTACCATCTTTACATTTGAAGGGGTAAACTTTAGTTTCATTGTAATATTTTATGTTTTTAACATAAAATAAATATTTGATATATTTCTTGCTACCAACATTAAAATAGCTCACTACTTTTCCTTTAGTACACATTTTATTTTCAGACAATTTTTTTCTTGTATGTACTATGTAAAATGACAGATATAATGATAGAAAAAACTAGTAAAACAGCTATTTTATCTTTATTCAAATATTATTGTTTCAGAAATGACGATCACTAACGATACTTCCTTTTTCTTAAAAGATTGAATATAAAACCAAATCCTAACAGTAGTGAAATGGGAAGGAGGATATTTAAGAATTGCCAAAAACTCTTTTCCTTGTATGCTCTTTGCTTATTAAGAACACGTAATTTAACAGTTCTGTTTTTTAACTGAAATAAACCGCTATCATCTAAAAGATAGTCTATAGCATTAAGTAAAAAATCTTTATTTCCAAAGCGTTGTTTAGTCCATTTGTCAACTCCTAAATCATAAGGCTTACCTTTTAATATTTGATTACTTCCAATATCCCCATCAGCAACAACAACCATACTATTATCGATAGAAGATTTAGAGTTAAAGTTTTTATCATCAAAAGGTTTCACTCTATTTTCATAAGCAGAGTTAAATTTGCCTTCTAACAATACGGCTAAAAGCTTACTTCCTGCTGCATATTCTTGTTGTTGAGGTTCTTTAGCAATACTTTCAAGTTCAATAATTTTTGGAACACCTGAAACTTTAGTTAAGACAGAACTAACTAATAACGGTGTTTTCTTAATCTCTTTTTGTAACGTATCTAAATGCGTTGTAAATCTGAAGCGGACTGGTAAAATATTTTTAGTTATCGGATGATTAGGATTGCCATTTACAAGCGGATGATAAAACCAGTCGAAACTCTCGAATTGAGCTTGATTACCAACGTTTCCAGTTGCTAAAGTTAACTTAGAAGCGTATAAATCTTGGACCAATTTATTATTAACACGAATTCCATAACTAAACAGAAGATCGGTTAAATTTAAATCTCTAGTATGTGCAATCATTCTACCTTGATTATACAAGCTATCGATATCTGCATATAGATTATCAATCATCCATAAGCTTTTACCTCCGTTAACAATAAATTGATCTAGAACTAATTTTTCATTTTCTGAAAAACGTTCGGTTGGTTTAGCTATAATCGCTAAATCATATTTTTTTAACTGTTCCAGTGTTTTTTGAGGTGCTTTCTTTACTGAGTCTAACGTGAATTTAGACAAGCGATATTTTTTTCCAACATTACTTAAAAGACTAAATACATTAATATCATCTAATTCACCATTACCAGATAAGACAGCGATTTTCTTTTCACTTGATTGTGTTAATAATTGAATAGCATTAGTAAAAGAATATTCTAAAGAAGCTATTGCATTTTCTAGCTGAGCTTCTTGTGAATTCGCCATAGTATTTGGCAGCAAAGAAACTAGTTGTTTTTTTGTACCGTACATGATTTCTGCCCAAGGAAAAATAATAGCTTCCGAGAGTTTACCATCTTCTTCAACAGTTAATTGGCTTGGGAACATACCTCTTTTTATCAATGCTTCTCGTTTGTTATTTGGATTGATAAAGCGAAAATTAATAGTAGGATTTACAGCTTGTAATTCTTCTAAAAACTGACGTGTTTCAATCTGTAAACGTTTAAATTCAGAAGGGAAATCACCTTCCAAGTACACGTGTATAAGTAATGATTTTTGAATTGGTTTTACAAGTTTCGATGTCGTTTCAGAAAGTGTATAACGTTTATCTTTTGTTATATCTATTCGTGTGAAAAAATATTGACTTACTATATTCACGAGAATAACACCTAAGAAAATGAACAATATGTTTTTGGTATTCTTATTCATTTTCCAATTGTTTTTTTGTGATGAATAAAAAGAAAAAGGTAACACTTATAAAGTAGATGATGTCACGAGTATCTATAACGCCACGACTAATACTTTTTAAATGTTCATTGAAGCCAAACTGTTTTAGAGAATAACCAGTATTGCCAACTAAAGAAGCTAATGCATCAAATCCGTAAAATAATATGAATGACATAAAGACACCCAAAATAAAAGCTACAATTTGATTTCTAGAAAGTGTTGATGTAAATAAACCTACAGCTGTGTATGTGGTTGCTAAAAATAAAATACCAATATAAGAGCCAACGATACTACCAGTGTCTATAGCTCCGTAAGGATTACTTAAATTATAAATTGTGTATACATAAGTTAACGTAGGTAGCAATGCGATACATACTAGTAATGTAGCCGCTAAAAACTTACCAAGTATAATATCCCAATTACTTAAAGGTTTTGTTTTAAGAATTTCTAACGTACCTAGGTTATATTCATCAGCAAAACTTTTCATGGTAATAGCAGGAATTAAAAATAGAAATAACCATGGAGTTAGATAAAAAAATGAATTTAAATCAGCAAAACCGGCATTTAAAATATTAAAACTCTCTTTAAAAACCCATAGAAAGAGTCCGTTCATTAATAAAAAAACACCAATTACTAAATAAGCAACTGGAGAGGAAAAAAACGAATTAAATTCTTTTTTAAGTATGGCAATCATATAACTAAGGTAAACTTACAATTTTATCAACACTCCAAGCGAGAGGTTTATCATTAAAAAAAACTTTGGTTTCAGCCCAAATAGATTTAAATAATTCAGAGTTTCTGTAATTTTCTAGATCTTCTTCTTTGTCCCAATAACTGTAGGTGAAGAATACATCAGGATTGGTTTTATCTCTATACAACTCTAATAAACGACAGCCAGGTGATTTTCGTATATATATCTTCTTCTGCTCGAAGTTATTCAAGAATGTCTCTATTTTTTCAGGTTGAAAACTCATTTTAACAATACGTACAAACATAATAATGCTATTTTAAACAGGAACAAAGCTAGCCTTTTCTTTTGTAATAAATTCTATAGAAATAGTATCTCTATAATCTAAACCTAATAGGGTAGATGCACCGCCAACAGTTTTTAAGTTACTTCTATAAATAGCGATCTCTAAAAAGTTAGCAGAGTTAAAAATAGCCAATTTATATCCATCAAACTGTCTTACATCATCGGCATCGAAATCTACAACATCATTATAACGATTCATGATTTTAGTAAAAGTATATCGCCTTGCTTTAATTACAAAATCTCTAGTTTTTCCGATCTCATTAAATACTTTTTTACTAATGTTGGTGATAACATTTCCATAGTTATCGATATAAATAACATTGCCTATGATAATACTTTTTTCTTGATTAACTTTTGGCTGAATTTCAAAGGTCTTTTTATACGATTGAATTTCTTTACCAATAACATCTAAACTACCGCCTCTTCCAAGAAAACAGGCAGCTTGTACAAAAACATCAAGTAAAGGAAAACTACTTTCAATACGATCGTGAATAGTAATTTCAACAATCTTTGTAGGATTTATTTCAGAGGCAATCATTGAGATTACGCCATTATCTGGACAGATAAAATAATGTTCATCCAAAAGTAAAGCAATATGTTTGTTAGTTGCACTTAATTCTGAATCTACACCAATTATATGTATAGTCCCTTTTGGAAAGCTTTTATAGGCATTCTTTAAAATATAAGCAGTTTCAGTAATATTAAATGGTGAGATTTGATGCGTAATATCAACAATATTAGCGTCAGGCAACTCATTATATATAGCTCCTTTTACAGCACCAGCAAAATGATCTTTAGTGCCAAAATCGGTAGTTAAAGTAATAAGAGCCATTTAAAATTAGTTGTTAATTAATTTGTGAAAAACTATACTGAAAATTAAGACAAAGCTACATAAATCAATAAAATAATTAGTACATTTAAACATAAATAATATTAAAATCTTAAGCATTTGAACGAACGAGTTATTGAACTAACAGAAATAAATCCAAATGATTTTTTCGGAGCACAGAATAGTACAATTTCACTTTTGAAAACATACTTTCCTAAAATAAAAATAGTTGCAAGAGGCAACAAACTTAAAATTTATGGAGATCCTGAAAATTTAGATGAATTTGAAAAACGTTTAGACAGGCTAGTTAAATATTTCAATAAATACAATAAACTAGATGAAAATAGCATTGAGCGTATTCTAACATCCAATGGAAAAGAAGAAGAAGAACGAAAACTAGGAGACAAAGAAGACATTTTAGTTCACGGAGTAAGCGGTAAACTTATAAAACCACAGACTGCAAACCAGAGAAAAATAGTGAACTTAATGAGTAAGAACGATTTGCTGTTTGCAGTTGGTCCAGCAGGAACAGGTAAAACATACACAGCAGTTGCACTTGCAGTTAAAGCCTTGAAGGAAAAAGACGTAAGAAGAATTATTTTAACAAGACCAGCCGTAGAATCTGGAGAGAATTTAGGTTTCTTACCTGGTGATCTTAAGGAAAAGTTAGATCCTTACATGCAACCATTGTATGATGCATTACGAGATATGATTCCTTCAGAAAAGTTACAAGCATACATAGAAAATGGAACCATACAAATAGCACCATTAGCTTTCATGCGTGGTAGAACACTCGATAACGCATTTGTTATTTTAGATGAAGCTCAGAATACGACACATGCGCAAATGAAGATGTTTCTAACACGTATGGGAAAACACGCAAAATTTGTAATTACAGGTGATCCAGGTCAAATTGATTTACCTAGAAAACAAGTTTCAGGTTTGAAAGAATCGCTATTAGCATTGAAAAGCATTGATGGAATAGCACAAGTTTATCTAGATGATAAAGATGTAGTTCGTCATCGTTTAGTTAAAAAGATTATTAAAGCATACAAGAGTATTGAAACTGAATAGTATGTTTAAAAACTTAGGGTTACAAGAATATTTTTACATAGGTTATATTTATCTTATTATCTTAGGAATTATTAGCGACGCTATTTTTTATGGAATACTAGGAGTTCCGTACTTAAATTATACAACTATTCTTGATGCACTTATTTCCCCAATAAGTTTATTAACTAATAATTGGAAACTAACATTGTTTTTAGCTCTGGTGTTTATATTCATGTATTATTACATTACTAGATGGTCTTTCAAACTCTATAAGATATTTAAAGTTAAAAAATGGTATCAGAAAATTTATAACATTGAAAAGCTAGATAAAATATATAAAGACATAGAAGAGAAGAAAAACTTGGTACAAGCAATGTTACTTATGTTTTTCATTATGTTTATAGCAATGCGTCTAGGAATGGGACTCGGAATACGCAATAAAATTCAAACAAAAGAAGTAATTCCAAATTATACAATAACTTTCAAAGACGATTCTGTTAAAGAAATAAAGTTAATAGATCAAAATAGTTCGTACGTATTCTATGTAGAAAAAGATGACAAGATAATTGCTATCACTCCAATTGTTGATAATCTTAAACAGATTAAAAGAATTCCTAAAAAAGAAAGTTGATGTAATTATTCTACATGTATTAATTATTATAATTTTCTATTTAAAAGAACTGTACATATCTAACACAGTAATAAATACTACTTAATATAATGATAAAAGTCTGTCTGGTATACCAATGCAGACTTTTTATGTTTTAAGTGGACTAACAAGTGTTAACAATTTAACAATCTGTTATTTATTTGTTAACATTTATATTTTTATTGATAATTAAGTTTGTTGTAAACCAAGTTTAATAATATTCATTAACTTATTTAGAAAAACCCCGGGAAATGAAAAAACTACAGTATTTACAAGTGATTTTGGTATTCATGATCTTAGTAACAGGATGTCAAAAAGAAGAAGAGATTCTTACAGAGGAAAACACAGTAATTAACGAAGAAATAGTTACTGATGGAGCAGAAGAATCACCAGACTTTAAAGACGATGTCTTTATTGATGGTATCAATCAAACTTATCTAGAAGAAACAGGTATGACTAGAGAAGAGCTTGAAAAGATAATTGAAAAAGAACGTTTGGCAGAATTAGAAAATTTTCAGAATGAATTACAAAGGCAAGTTAATAATTTTTCAGTACAGGATCTATCATCAAGAGGAGGTTTCAATTTTGATAGGGGAGAACTTGCAGGAGCAATAGGTTATCTATTGTATGATATTCAACAAAATGCTAAAAAATATTTTAGCGCAGGAGTGTATACTGATGATGACGGAGACTCTACTTTGCATCTAGGGCTTTCAAAGCAGTTAATTAGAAATGCAGTTGCGAAGTTTCCTGAATTAAAACAATATTCTAGAAAACAAAAAATTAATTTATACGGTTTTTCTTTAGAAGACCTGAGTTTTACTCATCGTGGCACTACGCTTACCATAAAAATAAAAGGAAATGCAAGATTTAGATGGTACAAGAAAATCTTATGGAAATATAGAAAAATAGTTGATAGAAGAGGTAGTGCTCATGTTGAATTACCATTACATTTTAATACTCAAACTAATGTAATTAATTCTGGAACACTTAAAATTTCTAAGATAAATATTAGAAATGTTAGATTCATTGATGTACTGTTCCCAATACATTCTATTATAGCTAGGTTGGTTATTAAAAAATTTGTGGTTATAAAAAGAGATATAGACTTAGACATTTCGTATAATTTTCTTTCAAAAGCCAATATGGATTTTAGATACTTTAGTAATACTTACGATGACAAAATAAGCTTTGTATTTGACTTGAAAAAAGGTGGTGGATACATTTACGATTTATTAATTAAAGCAGGAATAACAACGAAAAGAGTAATAAAGGATTAATGTTAATTTAGACTCTAAAAAATCATAACGATCATACAAAGTCAGTTTGGAATTTTCCGAACTGACTTTTATTATTTGTCAATAATATAATGTTAGATCTTTAAAAAAGAATTTCTAAACAGAATTAAAAATTCTACTTTTGCGCTACAACAACGCAACACAAATGAATA
>JAHDDQ010000082.1 GCA_020629275.1 Tenacibaculum sp.
AAAGCTTTCTTATAAATTATCAGTTGATATATGAACAACTATTGAATCTTTTATCAAAGCTAAGAATAGTCTTTTTAAAAGACTTTTTAACACCATAATGTAACGCTTTCCACTTTCCATAGTAATCGATGCTAGACCAAGAAGCTACTGGCCAACAATCATTAATTTGCCAATACAATGAGCCCATACAACGTTTTCTATTTTTTCTATGAGCCTCAATTCCAGTTGTTATTCCGTACGCCTGTAATAATTGACTAACATATAAAAAACTAGAAAAATCTTTAGGCTTTCTATAATGTCTAAGCATATATTCTTCTATAGTTCCGTTCCCTA
The DNA here is from genome assembly GCA_020629275.1 of Tenacibaculum sp. Lineage (GTDB taxonomy): Bacteria > Bacteroidota > Bacteroidia > Flavobacteriales > Flavobacteriaceae > Polaribacter. Next base: position 334 of record JAHDDQ010000082.1, read on the forward strand.
TAGTTGATCGTTGATGTGATTTCATCACATCAGAGAAAATATCATGATCTTCAGGAATCGTATATTTATTTACTGTAGTAAGTTCAGGAAATGATTGAAAACCAAACTCAGACATAAAACGTGGTATCTTTACATTATAATTTTCAAAAGGTTCTTTTCCCCACCAAACACCCCAGTAATGAGCATCACCTTTATCAAATGATTCAGGAACACCTAATTCAGTACTCGGAGAAGAAGCCCAGTATCTTCGATCTGAATCATATTCATTAACAACTTCGGGTAGTATTTTATGAAAAATATCTGTGTATGCTTTCCAAATTGTATCAGCCACTGCTTTTGATTGCTTCTTTTCAACATCCTTTTTCCATCCCCAGTTTTCCCATGCGGATAGAATCTCATTATTTCCGCACCAAAGTGCAATAGACGTATGATTACGTAACCTTTTAACATTATCGATGGCTTCTTGTTTAACATTATCTAAAAAAGCTTTGTCTCCAGGAAACATGGCACAAGCAAACATAAAGTCTTGCCAAATCAATAATCCCATTTCATCGCAAAGCTTATAAAATTCATCATTTTCATATATACCACCACCCCAAACACGAAGCATATTCATGTTGGCTTCTTTAGCAGAGGTCAAAATATGCTTGTAATTTTTTGATTCAACTCTAGTAAGAAAAACATCCTGAGGAATATAGTTTGCTCCTTTCATAAAGGTAGCTTTACCATTTATTTTGAAGTAAAAGTTACTGCCAATACTATCTTTTTCTGTAATTAGCTCTATGGTTCTAAGTCCAATTCTATGTGATTTACTATCTGTGTGTTTGTTGGCAGTTACTTTAACATTTACGGTATATAGCTTTTGATTACCCATACCATTAGGCCACCATAATTCAGGGTTTTTGATTTCAAAGGGAATAGAGAGTGTATTTTTTCCTGATTTTAAGGATTGCTCCGTTGTTTTTACAATAATATCTCCTACGTTAATTTCAATCATACTTTTTTCAAAAGCCTTAACTGCTGTAAGTTCAATTTGCGCAGTAAGACGAGCTGTACTGTCAATTTTTTTTTGACGTAAAAAAACATCATTTATCTTAAAATTATCCCAACTCCTAAGAGTAACAGATCTCCAAATTCCAGAGGTAACTAATCTTGGGCCCCAATCCCAACCAAAATGATAACCTGCTTTTCTTGAAAATATGCTAACGAGTTTTTGTTCTGGAACTTTACCAATTTCAGCTAAATCATTATTAGATACTGGTATTTTATAGTCAATCGCGTCATGCTTTTTTATTCCTCTATTAATAGGAGATTCAAGGACAACTTTTAGTGTATTTTCTTTTTCTTTAACAAAGGGTTTTAGATCTAAGGTATACGTACGGAACATATTATCAGTTTCTTGTATCAATTGATCATTCAAATATATTTTTGCATAAGTATCTAAACCTTTAAACTCTATTTCGATATGCTGTTTAGCTAGGTCTTCCTTTGTAAGATTGAATGTAGTTTTATATTCCCAGTCACTTTTATCAATCCACTGTAAATCATGTTCATTTAATCGATAAAATGGATTTTTAATATTATTATTGGCAATTAGGTCGGTATGTACTGTTCCTGGTATGTTGGCTTTTTTCCAATTATTGCTGTCTTTTTTTTTGAATACCCAGTTGGTATGAAGTTGCGTTTCTTTTATAGTAGTTGTTTTACAACCGATCAATAATAGCGTAGCTACGGCAAGAATAAAAAGTCTAAAAAAAGTCATGTTTAGCTAAATATATTGGTTTTAAAAAAGTTTACAAACGAATATAGTTTAAAAACAAGTAAATATTTTGACCTTTTACGACATAGTTCGATTGAAAATTGACTAAGATTTGTGTAATTAATTTAATTCTTTATCGAGAAGACTTATGTACTTAATAGAGATAAGATGTTCTTAGAATTTCATTTTAAGTTTAAAGTTTAAAACTCTTCCTGTCATGAAGTTTGGAATACCAAACTGTTGTTTACTGTAAACATCTCTTACCCAAGTATTCGTTATGGAGTTTCTAATATCGAAAATATTAAACAATTCCAGTCCAGCAGTTAATTCTTTAAAGTTTCCTATAAAATTGGAAGTCACTTTCTTGTTAGCATCTACAAAAACGTAAGAGACTCCAAGATCAGCACGTCTATAATCTCCCAATCTATTTTGAAAATCATACACATCAGCATAAGCAGGAGAACCACCAGGAACCCCAGTGTTATACACTAAATTTAAATATACTTTAAGATCGGGGAGGTTGGGTACATAATCTTGAAAAAGCACACCGAACTTAATACGCTGATCGGTTGGTCTAGCAATATATCCTCGATTATTAATATTTTCTTCTGTTTTTAAATATCCAAAACTAATCCAACTATCATTACCAGGAACAAACTCTCCGTTTAAACGAACATCAAGTCCATATGCATATGCTTCAGCGTTATTATCTGCACGATAACGAATACGAACGTTATCTATAGCATACGCATTTACATTAGTTAGATTTTTGTAATATAATTCTGTAGTTAGCTTAAAAGGTCTGTTCCACAACACAAAGCTGTAATCGTTGCCTAATACTGCATGAATAGATTTCTGTGCTTTTACATTTGGATTTAATTTACCATCAAAACCACGCAATTCTTTATAAAAAGGAGGCTGAGAATAGTAACCTCCAGAAAGTCTGAAAAGCATATCTTTTTTCCAGTCGGGCTTTATAGCAAACTGAGCTCTAGGACTTATAATAGTGAAACTTTTACCAGAAAGCCCTTTTGGTGTTACTGACCAATACTGAGTTCTAACTCCTGCATTTAGCCATATTTGATGATCGTCCCAGTTTGTTTTTCTACTAAATTGGACAAAACTAGTAATTCTATTAATATCAACTTCATTTTCAGCTCTTACGCTTTGAAAAGGTTCAATAGGACCAGTAAACGGTTCGTAAGGTTGATTGTTACTATTTGTATGGTGAGGTGGGCGAACTGAGAAACCAACGCTATCTATAATTTCCCATTCACGAATTCGATCTTTAATATTTTCTACTTGATATCTAACACCGGCTTTCCATTCATTATTCCCATCTTTAAGACTAGCTTTTAACTGTATATTATTAATTAAAGCGTCTAAATCATTTCTAGCGTGATTAATTTGCGAACCAATACCTTGTGAAAATTCTACTTCTCCAAAATTTTCTGAACCTATGTTAGTATTTACTTGACCTAAATTGTAAGCAGCTGCAATATCGAAATGTTCTTCTTCTTGAGTATTAAATGAAGATATAGTTCCTGTAATATCTAAATCTTCGTTTATTTTATAATCAGCAGAAATTGCTCCAAATAAAGTTTGAAAAGTATCTTCTTCTTGACCTTGATAGAAAACAATTAGTTCAAGAGGGTTTGCTATAGTTCCAAAACGAGTTCTTCTGGTAAGTGGTTTATAATTGTAATTGTTCAAAGAGAAATTACCTAAAAAATTAAGTGTAAGTTTCTTATTGGCTTCATAAGAAAGATAGGTTTGTACATCGGTAAAATTAGGACGAAAATTTACTTGAGTTTGCTTAGAATTCACAAACAAGCTATTATCTCTATACCTAACTCCTAGTATTGCGCTTAATTTGTTATTTAAAAAAGTCCCTTCTGTGGTAACATTACCACCTAATAAACTTAAATCTACTTGAGTAGCAAATTCTTTAGGTTTTCTATAAGTTATGTCCAGTACAGAAGATAGTTTGTCTCCATATTTGGCTTGAAAGCCACCAGCAGAAAAATCAATATTTTGTACCATATTTGAATTTATAAAGCTCAAACCTTCCTGTTGCCCAGAACGAATTAAAAAAGGTCTATATACTTCAATTCCATTAACGTAAACCAAATTTTCGTCAAAGTTTCCTCCTCTTACGTTATATTGTGTACTTAACTCATTATTGTTACTAACTCCAGGTAGTGTCATTAAAATAGTTTCGACACCTGCGTTGGCACCTACTACCGTTTCCAGTTTTTTTGTGTCGATCTTAGTTATACCTTGTGCTTCTTTTTTCCTGTTTTGAATAATAATTTCTTCTAAACTTTCATTTTTAATAGTTAGTGTAGGAGAAAAAGTAATCGTTCTCACACCGCGAGTCGTAAATTTTTTAACGATAGTTTTATAAGAAACATGAGAAAAAGTTACAGTAACTGTCTTACGAATAGGAATTTTCAGTTCGTAAGCACCGTTTTCATCTGTAGTTGTCCCTTTATTTAAGTATGAAATGGTAACTCCTTCGATAGGATCGTTAAATTTGTTAATGATCGTTCCTTTTATGGTTGAAAGTTTTTGTGCAAGTAATAATGTAGGGAACAATAAAAGGAGTAAAAATTTTTTCAAAATGATTTAGTGTTTACGGTAAAACGTTGTCGAGATGATTTCAGTATTTCCAACATTGTCAGAAACTACAATTTTAAAGATATGTTTGCTACCAACCAATTTTTTATCATTAAAATCGTACGTTAAGATGCGTTTTTTATGATTATACTCCATTAAAACCCAATCATTATCAATTGTAGCTCTATATTCTTTGATTCCGGATTCTTTGTCTCTAATTTTAACTTTTAATGTTTTGTTTTTGGTTAACCATTTTCCATCCGAAAAATTTACGAGTGAGATAGATGGGGGTATAGAATCATATAGTAAACGATAACTTCCTAATGTTTTCTGATTTGTATACACTTTATTTTCCTTTCTTTTGGTTGTAACATATCTTGAATATCTTTTTTTAGTAACATTAGCTATATATACTTGTTTTTTTTGTTCGGAAGTTAAAGTACTCGTATCAAAAGTAAGTGTAAACTTCTTGTTCAAAGGAATAATAGGCTCATGAATTTTAGCAATACTATCACGTACTTCAAAGTTTAGAAAACAATCGTAGTAAAAACTATTTTTAGGGAAAGCTATAGTTACATTCTTTTCTTGAAATTTATTAAAAGCTTTAGCAGTTATTTTGTGAGCGGTGGTGTCTTTATTTTTAAAAATACTATTATTCTTTACTCCTTTGACAGGAATTCTGAGTAGTGAAGTATTTCCTTCTAAATCTTTAGCCACAATCTCTATATTATAATTTTCTAAAGGCTTAATATTAATTACTCCTTCATTAATTAAGTTTTTGTATAAACTAAGTTTATTTTTAGGAGCCCTAAATGTTTTCTGAAATCTTTTTTTATATCTAATATAATGTTCAAAATCGATATGGAGGTTTATGTATTTACTTTCAGAAAAAGAAAAAGTTTCAACATCATGATAATAAACTCTTTTACCATTTATCTTCATTTCCAAACTATAAATTCCGTTTTTATTCATAGCACCATTCAAACGATCGAAAACACTAATACCTAAACCAATGTTACCACTTGCAGTAAATCGTTCGGCAACATATTTTCCATCTCCTAGATTTTTTATAGGAATACCAGTTTTAGTATTTGAATTATTTACTCTTGAATCATTATCTAAAGGAAATATCATTAATTTCTGTATGGTTGGATGTTTATCATCTTTTACTTTTAGACCAAAAAGGAGAGGGTTTATTATATGCTCGGTTTTAGAATCTCTTATTTCATAGTGTAAATGTGGTCCACCAGAACTTCCAGTATCTCCAGAATAGGCAATAATATCACCTTTTCTAACTACAAATTTATCCTCATCAGGAAACAAGTTACCAGTGTAATAATTCTCCTTATTGTATTGTATCTGCTTTACATATTCTTGAATTCTTGGTTCAAATTTTTGAAGATGTGCGTATACTGTAGTATATCCATTCGGGTGTTTAATATACAATGCTTTTCCAAAACCATATTGAGCTACTTTTATTCGAGATACATAACCATTGGCAGGCGCATAAATTGGCAAACCTTCTTTACGTTGTGTTTTAATATCAACACCAGAATGAAAATGATTACTTCTTAACTCTCCAAAAGTACCAGCTAAAATTATTGGAATATCTAATGGGGCAGAAAAGTAATTTTTGGGGTATTGTTTTTGACTAAAAAGAGAAGTACAAAACAGTAGTAATAAAAAGGAAAAAAAATGTTTCAAAGCATACCTATTTTAAGACGAAGTTAGTAAAATAATAGCAGAATTATAGTTTACTGATAATTAGAATTTTACGAAAATTTTATGAAACAGTTGGTAGTATTAAACGAGATTATTAACTTTGTTGAAATAGTTTATTCTCAAGATTTAATGAGTAATACTTTAGAAGCAATTCATTTACTGCAAGTTAAGTTACAAGACTTACTTGATAGATACGAATTTTTAAAAGAAGAGAATCAAATTTTGCTTCATCAAAACGGTAAATTACACGTTTTATTAAATGAGAATGAGCAGCAATTAATAGCATACGAACAAGAACTCGAATTATTAAAGGTTGCGAAAACTATAGAAGGCAGTAACGAAGATACGAGAAATACAAAACTCAAAATAAATGCTTTAATTAGAGAGATTGACAAGTGTATCACTCTTTTGAATGCATAGGAAGTTCTTTTAACGATGGAAAAAATAAAAGTTAATGTAATTATAGCTGGAAGAACATACCCTTTAATTGTAACAAACGAGCAAGAAGAAGAAGGTATGCGTAAAGCAGCAAAACATATTAACGATTTAATTCTTAAGTTTGAGCAAAGCTATGCTGTAGCTGATAAACAAGATGTTCTAGCGATGTGTGCATTACAATTCGCATCTAAACTAGAAATAGAAGCCATTACGGCATCAGAAGAAGCTATAAAAGCATCAAAAAAAATAAATGAGCTAACAGACATGTTAACTCATCATTTAAAATAAGTTCATTACATAACAGTTTAAACATACTGCCTACATTAGTATTATAGTTTAATAAACTCAACACTATTCATTTAAAAAGGATGAGTCTTGGTTAGGAAAGCGTGCCGTTTTTACGGATTATTGATCAACCAGTTAGTCCTAAACCTGTTTTAAAGGAGTTTATGAAAACCTACTAATGTAGGCTTTTTATTTATAAGAAGATATTCATTATATGGAAGGATTAGTATTACCAATATTGGTAGGAATTATAGGAGTTGTAATCGGTTTTATCATCGCTAAAATGTTGGAAAAGACAAAAGCGAATAAGTTATTAACTGAAACAAACAAGGAAGCAAGAAACATTATAAAAGAAGCGAAAGTAGAGGCAGACGCCATAAAGAAAGATAAAATTTTACAAGCCAAAGAGAAGTTCATTGAGCTAAAAGCTGATCATGAGAAAGTTATTTTATCAAGAGAAAAGAAAATGTCTGATGTCGAAAAAAGAATCAGAGATAAAGAGTCTAGGGTATCCTCTGAATTAGATAAAAATAAGAAGCTAACCCAATCGTTAGAAAAGAAAACTGGAGACTTAGACTATAAACTAGAGTTTCTTGAGAAGCGTGAATCAGAAATTGAAAAATTACATAAGAGACATGTAGATATGTTGGAGCAGATTTCTGGCTTTTCAGCAACAGAAGCAAAAACAGAATTGGTAGCAACGTTAAAAGATGAAGCAAAATCTGATGCTATGAGTTTCATTCAAGATACTGTTGAAGAGGCAAAGATGACTGCACAACAAGAAGCAAGGAAAGTTGTTTTAAATACAATTCAGAGAGTTGGTGTAGAGCAGGCTATCGAAAATTGTGTATCGGTATTCAATTTAGAATCTGATGATGTAAAAGGTAGAATAATTGGTCGAGAAGGAAGGAATATTAGAGCGTTAGAAGCTGCAACTGGAGTTGAAATAATTGTAGATGATACTCCTGAAGCAATTATTTTATCGTGCTTTGATCCCGTACGCAGAGAGATTGCACGCTTATCAATGCATAAGTTAGTCACGGATGGTAGAATTCATCCTGCTCGAATAGAGGAAATTGTTCGTAAAACTGAAAAGCAAATTAGTCAAGAAATTATAGAAGTTGGTAAACGTACCGTAATTGATTTAGGAATACATGGGTTGCATCCTGAATTAATCAAAACTGTAGGTAGAATGAAGTATCGTTCTTCTTACGGACAAAATTTATTACAACATTCTAGAGAAGTTGCCAATCTATGTGGTATTATGGCTGCAGAAATGGGATTAAATGCTAAAGCAGCAAAAAGAGCTGGTTTACTTCATGATATAGGTAAAGTTCCTGAAACTGAAAGTGAATTACCACACGCGCTTCTAGGAATGCAATGGGCAGAGAAATATGGAGAGAAACCAGATGTTTGTAATGCTATTGGAGCTCACCATGATGAAATTGAAATGAAGAATTTAATAGCGCCAATTGTTCAGGTTTGTGATGCTATCTCAGGAGCACGACCAGGAGCACGTCGTCAAGTTTTAGATAGTTATATACAACGTCTGAAAGATTTAGAAGATATTGCTTTTGGTTTTAATGGAGTTCAAAAAGCATATGCTATTCAGGCAGGAAGAGAGTTACGTGTAATGGTAGAGAGTACTAAAGTAAACGATGAAAAGGCAGCAGAATTATCATTTAATATTTCACAAAAAATACAAAATGATATGACGTATCCAGGTCAGGTTAAAGTTACTGTAATTCGTGAAACAAGAGCTGTAAATGTAGCTAAGTAGAGTAGTTATAGTAAATAAAGACAACAATACAGAAAAGGCACAAATAACAAATGTTATTTGTGCCTTTTCTGTATTGTTGAAATACTGTAGAAACTAATAATAATGGATTAATGATTACTCTCTTTGTTCAATATCTAAGCATAAAAAAAAGGATACTTAATTAATTAGTATCCTTTTTTTATTTTTATTTATCGCTACTGCGTCTTCGTCTTCCAAATTCTCTTTGACTACTTCCTCCTTTTGGTTTATTAGAAGAGCTGCTATCTCTTCTTTTTCTTCCGAAGCCTCTAGAGCCATTATCTCTATCTCCGCCACCTCTTCGATTACTGTTTCTAGAGTTTGAGTTACGTCTTCTACCACCGCCGCTATTTCTTTCTTTAGTAATTTCTATGTTAACCATCCTACCATTAAATTCAGGTTGGTTTTTAAGAAAAGCATCGAGAGCTTCTGTAGTATGTTCTTTATCAATTTCAAAGAAGGAGAAGGTGTCTAAAATATCTATAGCACCTATCTCAACATTCTTAGCTATATTTTGCTCGTTAATTAGTCCCATTAATTTAGCAGGATTTAAACGATCTTTTCTACCTAAATTAATGAAGAAACGAGTCATTTTATCACTTGATAAACGCTCTCTGTTGTCTCTGTCTCTAGAAGAACTCATGTTGTTCAAATCTGGAGCATTTTCATAATAAGATAAGAAAGAGTTAAATTCTAAAGAAACAAATTTTTGAATTAATTCTTCTCTAGTTAAACTGCTTAGTTTTTCATAAATATTAGGTAAAAAACTTTCAATTTGAGAAGTATTAACCGCCGTATTTTCAACTTTATCGATTAAGTGGAAAAGCTGTTTCTCGCAAATCTCTTTCCCTGTAGGAATTTGAGTTTGAACAAATTTTTTCTTTAAAATTCGTTCAATAGGATTTAGTTTACCACGTTCCTTTCTATTTACTAAAGCTATAGATATACCTTTATTTCCTGCTCTACCAGTTCTACCACTTCTATGGTTGTAGTTTTCTATTTGATCTGGTAGCTTGTGATTAATTACGTGCGTTAAATTATCAACATCTAAACCTCTGGCAGCAACATCAGTAGCTACAAGCATTTGAATATTCTTTTTTCGGAATTTTTCCATAACGCTATCACGTTGCGCTTGGGATAAATCACCATGCAAAGCATCTGCGTTATAACCGTCTTGAATTAATTTATCAGCAACTTCTTGAGTTTCTCTTCTAGTTCTACAAAATACAATAGCATAGATATTAGGATTAACATCAGCTATTCTTTTTAATGCAGGATATCTTGTTCTTTCAGAAACAGTATAATATTCATGAGTAACATTATCTGAACCTTGATTTTTTTGTCCTGAAGTAACTTCAACAGGATTTGTCATATAATTACTAGCTATCGCTTCAACTTCTCTAGGAAATGTTGCCGAAAATAGTAAAGTTTGCTTAGTATCTGGTGTAGCCTCTAATACTTTATCAAGTTCTTCTTTGAACCCCATATTAAGCATTTCATCAGCTTCATCTAAAACTAGCCATTTAACATTATTCAATTTTAGTGCTCTTCTTCTTATTAAATCAACAGTTCTACCAGGAGTACCCACGACAATTTGTACACCTTTGCGTAATTGTTTAATTTGTTGATCTATATTAGCTCCACCATATACGGTTAGAACTTTTAATTCAGGAATATATTTAGCAAAATCTTCAATATTTTTACCTATTTGTACAGCTAGTTCTCTAGTAGGAGATAAAATTATAGCTTGTGTAACTGAATCTTTCTCATCAGTTAACTCGATTACTGGTAAACTAAAAGCTGCTGTTTTTCCTGTTCCTGTTTGAGCAAAAGCTTTTAAATCATCTGAAGAAGATAGAATTTGAGGTATAGCTTTTTCTTGTATTACTGTAGGTTTTTCATAACCTAAATCTAATAATGCTCTATTGATAGGCTCTTTCAAACCTAAATCTGCGAATGTAGACATGTATGTGAATTTATATTGAATTCACAGATGCCCTATCCGCGAATTCTATTAATTTATTTTTTAGGACGGCGCAAAGGTACAAAAATAAAATAACATAGTTGTTGTGTTTTGTAATAGTTTACAAATCAGATATTTGCTTTTCTATTTTCTTGGAAGACAAAGCACAAAAACCATTAATGACGATTCCTTTATCATTTACTAGAATCATTCTAGGATATTTACTTGTTAAAAATTGATGAGCATTACTTTTCTCATGTAAGTAATATTGATGTTCAATATTTAAGTCTTTAACATGCTTGTATTTATCAGCATCGATATTCACAACTAAAAACTTAATGTTAGGATGATTATTTATCAGATAATTCATTCTAGATGCCACCCAATTATCAGAGGAATATTGTTTGTTTCTGAAGTAAATAACAGCATTTTTGTCTTTAATAACATCTGTTATTTTTTCGATAGCACCATCATGAGAAGAAAGATTAAAGTCAGGAATTTCATGATTCTTACTTATATGTTTAACGTCGTTTAGTAACGAAGAGATTTCCTTTTTATCAGCAGGATCTGTTGAAAGTGAAACATAGGTCTCGTAAGCCTTTTTATTTATTCCACAACTCGACTTTTTATAAAAATGACGTATGGTGGTTTCTTTTAATAGTTTGTTTCTAAGTTTGGGTGATTTTATTTTTGTATTGATAACATTTAATAATGCTATCGTGAAATCGTCACTATCATCCTTAATTTTCTTTTGATAAACATCTGAATACAAATTACTATACACATAGTTTCTGTAAGGAGTATAGAACATCAGACTATCACTATCAATACTAGCGGTTTCTCTGTGCTTAGTAAATGCGTTTATATTTAAATCTTCAGGAGTCTGTTTCAATGAATTATCAATTACAAAACTTTCTAGTTTTGTGTATAGTGGATAGTTCAAAGCAATTTTTAAAACATTAAGAAATACTTCTGATTCTTCATTATTTTTTGTGGTATAATTCTTAATGTATTCATCTTTAGTACGTTTTAAAGAGTCTACTTTATTCTTAAAATCTTTGGCGTTTAAATTGTAGTATTTATAAAATTGTTTGTTTTGTAGTTCATTCTCTAAAAATGCCTCTATAAGCACATTATTACGAATAGCATTTTTGCCACTAAAAACTAAAGATTCGTCGAAATCCCATGTATTTAATCGAATTAATAGGCTGTCTTTTGGTTCTAAAAAGACATATTGATATTCAGTACCATGTTTAAAGCAATATAAACCAGATTTTAGATCTTGTAGCTTACTAGAAAAAGTATTGTCCTTATTGAGGTGAAGAGAATCTATAACTTCATCGCCATTATTATACAAAATAACATACTCTCCTTTTGGGTTTACAATTTTACCGCCGAAATAAGTATATTCCTTATCAGGTTTGGTATTACAGCTAACCATTGCAAGAGAAATAAAAATAAAAAAATATTTAATCATATGTGTCATTGGAGGTGAAACTATCAACAATCAAAAATAGAAATAGAAAGCAAATTTAGATGTTAATTCGATGTTAATATTCATGTTAGCTTAATTAATTTTATCATAAAATTTATTGAACATTATCTTAAAAAGGATTGGATATTTTATACTTTTGCATCGAATTTTAAAAAATGAAAGATGTTATCAGTTTCTAATCTTTCAGTTCAATTTGGTAAACGAGTTTTATTCGATGAAGTAAATACCAAATTTACCCAAGGTAACTGTTATGGAATTATTGGTGCTAATGGTGCGGGGAAATCAACTTTTTTGAAAATACTATCAGGTAAAATGGACCCAACCTCTGGTCAGGTTCATTTAGAGCCAGGTAAAAGAATGTCTGTATTATCTCAAGATCATTATGCATATGATGAGTTTCCTGTTTTGGAAACTGTTGTAATGGGAAATAAAGATCTATTCAAAATTAAGAAGGAAATAGACGCATTATATGCTGATTATACTGACGAGAATGCCGAAAAAATAGGTGAGCTTCAAGTTAAATTTGAAGAAATGAACGGTTGGAATGCCGATTCTGAAGCTGCTGCAATGTTATCTAACTTAGGTATTAAAGAGGAGTTACACTACTCGTTAATTAAAGATTTAGATGGTAAACAAAAAGTAAGGGTTTTATTAGCACAAGCATTATTTGGAAGTCCAGATGTTTTAATAATGGATGAGCCTACCAATGATTTAGATTTTGAAACGATTTCTTGGTTAGAAAACTTTTTAGCAAACTACGATAACACAGTAATTGTAGTTTCGCATGACAGGCACTTTTTAGATTCTGTTTGTACTCATATATCTGATATAGATTTTGGTAAAATAAATCATTTTTCAGGAAACTATACATTCTGGTATGAATCAAGTCAGTTAGCAGCAAAGCAAAGAGCGCAGCAGAATAAAAAGGCAGAAGACAAGAAGAAAGAATTGGAAGAGTTTATCCGTAGATTTTCTGCAAATGTTGCAAAGTCTAAGCAGGCTACTTCGAGAAAGAAAATGATAGAGAAACTAAATGTTGAAGATATTAAACCTTCGAGTAGAAGATATCCAGCAATTATTTTTGAAAGAGACAGAGAAGCAGGTGATCAAATTTTAAATATAGAAGGATTATCTAAGACTGATGCTGAAGGTGAAGTTCTATTTTCTAACATAGACATCAACTTAAATAAAGGAGATAAAGTAGCAGTAATTTCAAAAAACTCGAAAGCGACTTCAGCATTTTACCAAGTTATAGCTGGAAAAGAGGAAGCAGATGCAGGAAAATATACTTGGGGAGTTACAACAACTCAATCGTATTTACCTTCTGATAATTCGGAGTTTTTTCAAAATGGAGACCTAAACTTAGTTGATTGGTTACGTCAATATGCAAAAACAGAAGAAGAACGTGAAGAAGTTTTTTTACGTGGATTCTTAGGAAAAATGATTTTCTCAGGAGAAGAAGCTCTAAAAAAGAGTAATGTGCTTTCTGGAGGAGAAAAAGTTCGCTGTATGTTATCTAGAATGATGATGACAAGAGCAAATATATTAATGGTAGACGAACCAACAAATCACTTAGATTTAGAATCTATTCAATCATTAAATAACTCTTTGATTAACTTTAAAGGAACGATATTATTTACAACTCATGACCACGAGTTTGCTCAAACTGTAGCAAATAGAATTATAGAGATTACTCCTAATGGTGTAATTGATAAATATGCCACTTTTGAGGATTACTTAAGTGATCCAAAAGTAAAAGAGTTACGAAATAAAATGTATTCATAAAAAAAGGAAGCTTTAAGCTTCCTTTTTTTTATTCATTACGTATTGGACTTATAATTTCCACATCACTAAAAGCAATAGCACCTCGTATAATACCATCAATAGCAGATTTAAGTGCTTCAATAAGTTGCATTTTTAACTGAGACTTATGATATATTAAACTCACTTCTCTTGCAGGCGGTGGTGAAACAAATTCTCTTAGGTGACTTCGATCTACTTCATTTAAGTCTAAGGTGTTTAAATAAGGTAATAATGTCATACCTAAACCATCTTTTGAAAGCTTAATTAAAGTATCAAAACTTCCACTTTCTAAGTGAAACCTTTTATGCTCGTCCTTCTTATTTACTTTACATAAGTTTATAACACTGTTTTTAAAACAATGTCCATCTTCTAATAAAAGAATATCTTCAAGCTCTAAATCTTCAATAGCTAATTTTTGTTTCTCATATAATCGGTGTTCTTCAGGTATAAGACCAACAAAAGGTTCATAATATAATACTCTTTCTTTAATACTTTCATTTCCAAGAGGAGTAGCTGCGATAGCAGCATCAATATGACCATCTGTTAGTTTACGAATAATTTCTTCGGTTGTAAGTTCTTCTATAATCAATTGAACTTTAGGATATGTTTTTGTGAAATTTTTTAAAAACATTGGCAACAAAGTAGGCATTATAGTAGGAATAATTCCTAACTTAAATTCACCTCCTACATATCCTTTTTGTTGGTGAACAATATCAATGATTCGATTACTTTCATCAACAATAACCTTAGCTTGTTCAACAATTTTTTGTCCTACAGGTGTTAGCTCAATAGGTTTCTTTGAACGATTAAAAATTTTAGCATCTAATTCGTCTTCTAATTTCTGAATTTGCATACTTAACGTTGGTTGTGTAACAAAACAGTGCTCTGCAGCTACAGTAAAGTTTTTATGCTCGGCTACTGATAAAGTATATTTTAATTGCGTGATCGTCATTGATAATAATTTTCGATAAAGATATTAATTCTATCAATAAAACTAATAGTAATAAACACAAAGAATAAAATAATTTTGAATGAATTTAAAAAATAAAAAATATGAGTGTAACAATATTAGGATTAGACGAAACAAAAGCAATTGAAGAAATAAAAGAGTTAAATATATTATTAGCAAACTTTCAAATAGACTATCAAACATTAAGAGGATTACACTGGAATATTAAAGGGAAAAACTTTTTCGAATTACA